>NZ_JBCGFQ010000278.1:0-215 GCF_040984075.1 Pseudomonas sp. I2 | reverse complement strand
AGCAGGCGGTAACGCTGTATGATTCGCCTCCCGCTACGAGCGATCGCAGCGAGTCAAGTGGTTGAAGTGAAACGAAAAACTTCAAAATAAACGCTTGACAGACTCTGAGGAAAGCGTAGAATGCGCGGCCTCGGTTGAGACGAAGCGCTCTTGACCAAACGCTCTTTAACAATCGAATCAAGCAATTCGTGTGGGTGCTTGTGAGTACGGACTGA
>NZ_JBCGFQ010000277.1:0-216 GCF_040984075.1 Pseudomonas sp. I2 | reverse complement strand
TCAGCACATCTTCGACACCGCGCGTCTTGAGATCGTTAAAGACCTTCATCCAAAACTTCGCACCCTCGGTGTTCTCGATCCAGATGCCCAGGATATCCCGCGTCCCATCGGGGAGAACGCCCAGGGCCAGGTAAATGGCCTTGTTGCGCACCAGGCCCTCTTCGCGGATCTTCACCCGCAGCGCATCGAAGAAAATGACCGGGTACATCGGCTCCA
>NZ_JBCGFQ010000276.1:0-216 GCF_040984075.1 Pseudomonas sp. I2 | reverse complement strand
AACTGGCCGAGCATCTGCGCCGTGGCCTACCGGACTACATGGTGCCGAACCAGTGGCTGGCACTGGACAGCCTGCCGCTGTCGCCCAACGGCAAGCTCGACCGCAAGGCCTTGCCCGCCGTGGATGCCGCGCAATCGCAGCGTGCCTATGTGGCGCCGCAGAGTGAACTGGAACAACAGGTCGCGGCAATCTGGGCGCAGGTCCTCGGGCTTGAGC
>NZ_JBCGFQ010000275.1:0-224 GCF_040984075.1 Pseudomonas sp. I2 | reverse complement strand
ACCCGGAATACCCCGAAGACCGCCTGCGCTACATGATCGAGGACAGCGGCGTGCAACTGCTGCTGACCCAGAGCCACCTGCAACTGCCGCTGGCCGCAGGCGTGCAGACCCTGGCGCTGGACCTGGAGCCGGGCGCCGATGACGCGCGCAACCCGAACGTGGCGGTGGCCCCTGAAAACCTGGCCTATGTGATCTACACCTCCGGCTCCACAGGCCGGCCGAAA
>NZ_JBCGFQ010000274.1:0-255 GCF_040984075.1 Pseudomonas sp. I2 | reverse complement strand
GGCGCGCTGGAGCAAGCGCACTACCGGCCCGCAGCGCGCGCGCCGCCGCCGGCCGCGTGACGAGGTGCCGGCCACACAGCCGGCAGCCAAGCCAGAGTCCGATCCGATGCGGCCACGACCCCGCAGGACTGCGCTCGGCCCTGTGCCGGGATTCGGTGAGAAATGGCTACGCACTGAGCCGCTGCGTGGCCCCGCGATGTCGAAAACCCACGCATGAACCCCCGATCTGTGCCCGATCTGTGCCCAAAGCGGCGC
>NZ_JBCGFQ010000273.1:0-255 GCF_040984075.1 Pseudomonas sp. I2 | reverse complement strand
GCTCGAGGCGCTTGAAGCGTCGGTCGTGGTCTTCGGTGCCGGGGACTGGCTGGGCCATGGGGTGGATCAGCAGGGCCAGGGCGATCTCCAACCCACGGGCGCAGGTCGGCTCGTCACGGTCATAGGAGGACAGCGCGGCCGCCAGGCTGTGCGGGTCATCGATGTGGTGGGCCTCAGCGGTGGCCAGCCAGGTGTCGTGGTCGTCGCTGGCCTGCAAGGCAAGGTCCTGCAGGGCCTTGATGCGCTGCTCCAGTT
>NZ_JBCGFQ010000272.1:0-255 GCF_040984075.1 Pseudomonas sp. I2 | reverse complement strand
TGACTTCGTTGTCCAGCAGCTTGGGCGTGGTCCCCGAGGAGATCAGCGCGTGGAAGCCGGACACCGCGCCACAGGCGATGGTGATGAACAGGAACGGGAACAGGGTGCCCTTCCAGACCGGGCCGGTACCGTCGGTGAACTGGGTCAGGGCCGGCATCTTCAGCTCCGGCGCGATGATCAGGATACCGATGGCCAGGCCGACGATGGTGCCGATCTTGAGGAAGGTCGACAGGTAGTCACGCGGCGCCAGCACCA
>NZ_JBCGFQ010000271.1:0-255 GCF_040984075.1 Pseudomonas sp. I2 | reverse complement strand
TGACTTCGTTGTCCAGCAGCTTGGGCGTGGTCCCCGAGGAGATCAGCGCGTGGAAGCCGGACACCGCGCCACAGGCGATGGTGATGAACAGGAACGGGAACAGGGTGCCCTTCCAGACCGGGCCGGTGCCGTCGGTGAACTGGGTCAGGGCCGGCATCTTCAGCTCCGGCGCGATGATCAGGATACCGATGGCCAGGCCGACGATGGTGCCGATCTTGAGGAAGGTCGACAGGTAGTCACGCGGCGCCAGCACCA
>NZ_JBCGFQ010000270.1:0-255 GCF_040984075.1 Pseudomonas sp. I2 | reverse complement strand
AACTGGAGCAGCGCATCAAGGCCCTGCAGGACCTTGCCTTGCAGGCCAGCGACGACCACGACACCTGGCTGGCCACCGCTGAGGCCCACCACATCGATGACCCGCACAGCCTGGCGGCCGCGCTGTCATCCTATGACCGTGACGAGCCGACCTGCGCCCGTGGGTTGGAGATCGCCCTGGCCCTGCTGATCCACCCCATGGCCCAGCCAGTCCCCGGCACCGAAGACCACGACCGACGCTTCAAGCGCCTCGAGC
>NZ_JBCGFQ010000269.1:0-255 GCF_040984075.1 Pseudomonas sp. I2 | reverse complement strand
GTGCTGTGCTCTTTATTTAAAGATTTATGAAAATAACGGTTGACGGGGTTTCGAATCCCCTTATAATGCGCCCCACTTCCGACGTAGTCGAAACGAAAAACTCCTTGAGATTCAACGAGTTGAACGCTTCAGGTAGTGTCGGAAGAGCTTCGGTCCCTAGATCGGCAGCGGTGCAAAAGGCAGTTGACAGCAGGCGGTAACGCTGTATGATTCGCCTCCCGCTACGAGTGATCGCAGCGAGTCAAGTGGTTGAAG
>NZ_JBCGFQ010000268.1:0-255 GCF_040984075.1 Pseudomonas sp. I2 | reverse complement strand
TCAACAACGATGGCCTGGACTACGTCCCGACCAACAAGCACATCCTCTTCGGCCACCACTTCGCCGCCATCGCCGGCGCCGGCCCCCTGGTCGGCCCGGTGCTCGCCGCGCAGATGGGCTACCTGCCCGGCACGCTCTGGCTGATCGCCGGCGTGGTGCTGGCTGGTGCCGTGCAGGACTTCATGGTCCTGTTCCTGTCCACCCGCCGCAACGGCCGTTCGCTGGGCGACATGGTCCGCGAGGAAATGGGCCGGA
>NZ_JBCGFQ010000267.1:0-255 GCF_040984075.1 Pseudomonas sp. I2 | reverse complement strand
CACCCGGCGCGGCAACCACCAGTCGCGCACCGGTCATCAAGGGCCAGAAGAACTCCCACACCGACACGTCGAAGCTGAACGGCGTTTTCTGCAGCACGCTGTCGCGGGCATCCAGTCGATAGGCCTGTTGCATCCAGCACAGTCGGTTGACCAAGGCCGAATGGCGGTTGCCCGCGCCTTTCGGCCGGCCTGTGGAGCCGGAGGTGTAGATCACATAGGCCAGGTTTTCAGGGGCCACCGCCACGTTCGGGTTGC
>NZ_JBCGFQ010000266.1:0-255 GCF_040984075.1 Pseudomonas sp. I2 | reverse complement strand
CGCGCCGCCCGAGCATCGCCCGCCAGGGCTGGTCCATTTCGGCGGCATCATTGAACGCTTCATGGGCACGGCGATGGACCAGATGCGGCTGCTCCCCGCAGCAACCGCCCGTGATCGCGGCTTCGACAAGGTCAAGACCCGCAATCCGAACGAGGCGGCCGAGATGACCCTCGATGAGCTAGAGGTCTGGATGCTCGAGTTCATCTGCGGCCAGTATCACGTCCGGCCGCACAGCACGACCAAGCAGCGCCCGGA
>NZ_JBCGFQ010000265.1:0-255 GCF_040984075.1 Pseudomonas sp. I2 | reverse complement strand
GGCCACCTGTGATGCTGATACTCTCGGCGACTATCAGTCCGTACTCACAAGCACCCACACGAATTGCTTGATTCGATTGTTAAAGAGCGTTTGGCCAAGAGCGTTTCGTCTCAACCGAGGCCGCGCACTCTACGCTTTCCTCAGAGTCTGTCAAGCGTTTGTTTTGAAGTTTTTCGTTTCACTTCAACCACTTGACTCGCTGCGATCACTCGTAGCGGGAGGCGAATCATACAGCGTTACCGCCTGCTGTCAACT
>NZ_JBCGFQ010000264.1:0-255 GCF_040984075.1 Pseudomonas sp. I2 | reverse complement strand
CTCAAGGCCGGTGGCGCCTACGTGCCGCTGGACCCGGAATACCCCGAAGACCGCCTGCGCTACATGATCGAGGACAGCGGCGTGCAACTGCTGCTGACCCAGAGCCACCTGCAACTGCCGCTGGCCGAAGGCGTGCAGACCCTGGCGCTGGACCTGGAGCCGGGCGCCGATGACGCGCGCAACCCGAACGTGGCGGTGGCCCCTGAAAACCTGGCCTATGTGATCTACACCTCCGGCTCCACAGGCCGGCCGAAA
>NZ_JBCGFQ010000263.1:0-255 GCF_040984075.1 Pseudomonas sp. I2 | reverse complement strand
CGCGCCGCCCGAGCATCGCCCGCCAGGGCTGGTCCATTTCGGCGGCATCATTGAACGCTTCATGGGCACGGCGATGGACCAGATGCGGCTGCTCCCCGCAGCAACCGCCCGTGATCGCGGCTTCGACTAGGTCAAGACCCGCAATCCGAACGAGGCGGCCGAGATGACCCTCGATGAGCTAGAGGTCTGGATGCTCGAGTTCATCTGCGGCCAGTATCACGTCCGGCCGCACAGCACGACCAAGCAGCGCCCGGA
>NZ_JBCGFQ010000262.1:0-255 GCF_040984075.1 Pseudomonas sp. I2 | reverse complement strand
GGGCATTGGTGGCCTGCGGGTGCCCTAGCGGGAGCAACCGTGTGGTGGCGCCGCTCTTCAGCCCGCCGCCGTCTCCGCAGGCCTCGCAGCAGGCCACGGCGCGAGCCAGTACGCCCCCTGCCCAAGCCTGGAACCCTGCGCTCGACGGCGCTTCGCGGCATTACGCCAGCGCGCTGCCCGGCACCCTCGAGCCCGGTTTCTACATCGTGCCACACAGCATGTCCTTTTCCCAGGTGCTGCTTGAGCTGGCCGAGC
>NZ_JBCGFQ010000261.1:0-255 GCF_040984075.1 Pseudomonas sp. I2 | reverse complement strand
GGGGCGAGAAATATCCAACGGTGGTGGCTGCCTGGAGACGCGCCTGGGATCGAGTGATTCCATTTTTCGTCTTCCCACCGGCCATCAGAAAGGTGATTTACACCACCAACGCCATCGAGAGCATCAACGCCCAGCTACGCAAGGTCATCAAGACTCGCGGGCATTTCCCAAATGATGACGCAGCGACCAAACTGATTTGGCTGGGATTGCGCAACATAACAGCCAATTGGGGAAAACCGGCCCATGATTGGAAAA
>NZ_JBCGFQ010000260.1:0-255 GCF_040984075.1 Pseudomonas sp. I2 | reverse complement strand
AAATCGGCTTCAGCTCCTTGGCCAGAGCCCGCCGCTTGTCCCAGGCCGCGAAGTCGAGGCTGTTGCGGATCAGGTGCACGATGCACGTTTGCAACGTCGTCTCTGGAAACACGGCACTAAGAGCCTCTGGCATACCTTTGAGGCCATCGGTCACGGCAATCAGCACATCTTCGACACCGCGCGTCTTGAGATCGTTAAAGACCTTCATCCAAAACTTCGCACCCTCGGTGTTCTCGATCCAGATGCCCAGGATAT
>NZ_JBCGFQ010000259.1:0-256 GCF_040984075.1 Pseudomonas sp. I2 | reverse complement strand
CGCGCCTGAGCTACGCCCAGCTCAACGCCCGCGCCAACCGCCTGGCCCATCGCCTGATCGCCCTGGGTGTCGGCGCGGATGTGCTGGTGGGCATCGCGGTGGAGCGTTCGGTGGAGATGGTGGTCGGCCTGCTGGCCATCCTCAAGGCCGGTGGCGCCTACGTGCCGCTGGACCCGGAATACCCCGAAGACCGCCTGCGCTACATGATCGAGGACAGCGGCGTGCAACTGCTGCTGACCCAGAGCCACCTGCAACT
>NZ_JBCGFQ010000258.1:0-266 GCF_040984075.1 Pseudomonas sp. I2 | reverse complement strand
ACTGCCGGTACTTGGCCGTGTCGATGCGTTGCCCCAGGCGTGCGCCCATGGAGGAGTAACGTTCATCGGTGAGGGCGCGGTAGCGGGCCTCGGCCCGGGACAGCGTGCGCCCGGTCGCCTCTGACTGGAGCCGCTGCGCGGCCAGCTCCGGGGATGGGGATTCTGGCGGGTACAGGCTTTCCAGGGTCTTGTTCAGCAGCATGGCCACCAGGTTTCGATGATGGAAATCCCGGCTCTGCCGGCTCAGCCGTTCTGCATCGAGTTGG
>NZ_JBCGFQ010000257.1:0-266 GCF_040984075.1 Pseudomonas sp. I2 | reverse complement strand
ACTGCCGGTACTTGGCCGTGTCGATGCGTTGCCCCAGGCGTGCGCCCATGGAGGAGTAACGTTCATCGGTGAGGGCGCGGTAGCGGGCCTCGGCCCGGGACAGCGTGCGCCCGGTCGCCTCTGACTGAAGCCGCTGCGAGGCCAGCTCCGGGGATGGGGATTCTGGCGGGTACAGGCTTTCCAGGGTCTTGTTCAGCAGCATGGCCACCAGGTTTCGATGATGGAAATCCCGGCTCTGCCGGCTCAGCCGTTCTGCATCGAGTTGG
>NZ_JBCGFQ010000256.1:0-269 GCF_040984075.1 Pseudomonas sp. I2 | reverse complement strand
CCCATCCATGCTGTCGTCGCCTGCAGCGCTGTCTGCCAGGAAGGCCGATTCGCCCTCCCCTTCGAGCCAGCCTTTGCGCGTCAGGTGCCGACACACCCGGTGCGCGATGGTAGCTGCCAGCTGGGTCAACTGCGCGGTGGTGGGCGCACGGGCGCGGTGCAGGCGCAGTTCGCGCCGCGGCAGCTCGGTGGCTTCCACGTACACGCCGTCGAGCCACAGCATGTGGAAGTGGATGTTCAGGTTCAGCGCGCTGCCGAAACGCTGGATCA
>NZ_JBCGFQ010000255.1:0-272 GCF_040984075.1 Pseudomonas sp. I2 | reverse complement strand
CAGTCAGAGGCGACCGGGCGCACGCTGTCCCGGGCCGAGGCCCGCTACCGCGCCCTCACCGATGAACGTTACTCCTCCATGGGCGCACGCCTGGGGCAACGCATCGACACGGCCAAGTACCGGCAGTTCCTGGCCGAGCGCGATGAACTGGAGCAGCGCATCAAGGCCCTGCAGGACCTTGCCTTGCAGGCCAGCGACGACCACGACACCTGGCTGGCCACCGCTGAGGCCCACCACATCGATGACCCGCACAGCCTGGCGGCCGCGCTGTC
>NZ_JBCGFQ010000254.1:0-277 GCF_040984075.1 Pseudomonas sp. I2 | reverse complement strand
CCGGCGGCAAGGCCGACTACGCCTACATGGCCACCACCCTGCGCGACCGGCTGGTGGCGCTGATCCAGCACAGCGTGGGGCCGGTGCGCATGGGCGGCAGCTTGACGCGGGTGGTGGCCGATGCGGGTGAGGAGGCCCTGGCCGCGGCACTGGTCAAGCACTGGAACGTCAGGCCGCAGAACATCCTCGGCTACAGCACCGACCCTGCCATTCCCAGCCGTTTCGGGCTGAAGAACAAGAGCGACCATGGGATCGACATGTTGGTGTATGTGCCGCC
>NZ_JBCGFQ010000253.1:0-280 GCF_040984075.1 Pseudomonas sp. I2 | reverse complement strand
GAGCGGCATTGTCGAGCCTGACCGTGGTCACGCCGCCAGGCAGGAGCTTGTGCATCAGCCAGCGCGCACCGCCCAGGGCCGCGGGCAGCAACAAGGCCAGGTTGATGGCCATGAACACCTGCTTGCCACGGTCCTCGGCGGTGGCGGGGTTGACCAGCCGCGCCAGTTCGGTGAAGAAGTGTTCGCCGATGCTCAGGCCTTCGCCGGTGATCATGCGGTGGCTGCCATCGACCATGGCATCGGCGGCCAGGGCCGCTTCCAGGGCCACGAAGACGTAGCG
>NZ_JBCGFQ010000252.1:0-285 GCF_040984075.1 Pseudomonas sp. I2 | reverse complement strand
CGTGCTGCATCTGCGCCAGGTCCTTGGCCGGCGCCAGTACCTGGCCGGCGTCCAGCGCGGTGCTGTACTTGTTGGCCAGGGCCAGGAAGCCCACCGCCGGGTTCGGGTCGAACAGCTTGATCAGGCCTGCGGTGGTGGTGCAGATCAGCAGCCACACGGCCGGCAGCAGGGTGACCCAGACATAGCGCTGGCGCTTCATCTTGATCAGCACCACGGTGCCGAGCATCAGGGCGATACCGGCCAGCATCTGGTTGGAGATGCCGAACAGCGGCCACAGGGTATTGA
>NZ_JBCGFQ010000251.1:0-296 GCF_040984075.1 Pseudomonas sp. I2 | reverse complement strand
AACCTTGCGCTCGTTCGCCAGCCAGGACAGAAATGCCTCGACTTCGCTGCTGCCCAAGGTTGCCGGGTGACGCACACCGTGGAAACGGATGAAGGCACGAACCCAGTGGACATAAGCCTGTTCGGTTCGTAAGCTGTAATGCAAGTAGCGTATGCGCTCACGCAACTGGTCCAGAACCTTGACCGAACGCAGCGGTGGTAACGGCGCAGTGGCGGTTTTCATGGCTTGTTATGACTGTTTTTTTGTACAGTCTATGCCTCGGGCATCCAAGCAGCAAGCGCGTTACGCCGTGGGTC
>NZ_JBCGFQ010000250.1:0-338 GCF_040984075.1 Pseudomonas sp. I2 | reverse complement strand
TCAGCACATCTTCGACACCGCGCGTCTTGAGATCGTTAAAGACCTTCATCCAAAACTTCGCACCCTCGGTGTTCTCGATCCAGATGCCCAGGATATCCCGCGTCCCATCGGGGAGAACGCCCAGGGCGAGGTAAATGGCCTTGTTGCGCACCAGGCCCTCTTCGCGGATCTTCACCCGCAGCGCATCGAAGAAAATGACCGGGTACATCGACTCCAGTGGCCGCTGTTGCCACGCGCCAATCTCTTCCATGACCTCGTCTGTCACAGAGCTGATGAAGTCGGGTGAAACCTCTGTTCCATACTGCTCGGACAAAAAGGCTCGGATCTCTCTGACCGTC
>NZ_JBCGFQ010000249.1:0-354 GCF_040984075.1 Pseudomonas sp. I2 | reverse complement strand
GCTTGCCGACGTTGCCGCGCAGCAGTTGCAGGGTGACGATCTCCTGCACGGTGGGCACCGAGTGACGGTGCTGGGTCACGCCCATCGCCCAGCACATGATCACCCGCTCGGCCTTGCGGTACATGCGCGCGGCCAACTCGATCTCGGCCTGGCTCAGGCCGGATTGCTCGACGATGTGCGCCCAGGGCGTGGCGTCCACCGCCGCCAGGTAGGCGTCGATACCGCTGGTGTGCTCGGCGATGAAGGCATGGTCGAACACCGCTGGCTCGCCCTTGGCCTGGGCCTCGCGCTCCCACTGCAGGAGGTACTTGGCGATACCGCGCATCACCGCCATGTCGCCGCCCAGGGCCGGAC
>NZ_JBCGFQ010000248.1:0-362 GCF_040984075.1 Pseudomonas sp. I2 | reverse complement strand
AGATCGACAGCCGCTGCTCGCTGATCGCCGGGCGCGTGATGTAGCGGCACAGCTTTTCGAGCTTGTGGCTTTCGTGTGCTTCCGCGGCCACGCCGGCATGCAGCGAGAAGCCGCCGACCTTGCCGGCTTCGCCCTCCAGCGAGCCTGCGTCACCGGGCAATGTTTGCAGCGTGACGACCTTGCGGCCAGCGTCGCGACCGGTGGCGATGCGGTAGGTGATCGAACTCATCCGCAGCCCATCCATGCTGTCGTCGCCTGCAGCGCTGTCTGCCAGGAAGGCCGATTCGCCCTCCCCTTCGAGCCAGCCTTTGCGCGTCAGGTGCCGACACACCCGGTGCGCGATGGTAGCTGCCAGCTGGGTC
>NZ_JBCGFQ010000247.1:0-368 GCF_040984075.1 Pseudomonas sp. I2 | reverse complement strand
GCAAGTTCTGGTAGGCCGCTTTGAGCGAGATCACGTTGAACCACAGCATCCCGCTATTCAAACCGGTTCCAACCCCACCGGTGAGCAGCCCGACAAAGGTCGGCTTCACACGCAATGTGGTCGTGAGCTCGACCGCCACCGTCCGGCTCCCCGTGACCCGCAGCTGTTTCATCTCCTCGACTTGGGCCATTCCGCTTTTCAGGTACCGTTCCACCTCCTGGCTGAACGGATTCTCGCGTACGGCCTGGTCGGTGATCCGGTAGCGCGCCGCCAGCAGCCCCAGGGCTTTCTCGGCATTGGCTTCCTTGGCGGCCATCAGCACTTGTTGGCGCAGGGTGTGGCTGGCGTCCCAACGGGTGCGGCCGCGC
>NZ_JBCGFQ010000246.1:0-371 GCF_040984075.1 Pseudomonas sp. I2 | reverse complement strand
ACCTGGCCTTGGCCTCGGCGAAGTGGCGGGCCAGTTGCTCGCTGGCCAGTTCGACGGGGTACAGCCCGGTGGGGGTATGCCAGGTATAGGGCGGGCTGATCCGATGCTCGCCGTTCTCGTCGGTGTATTCCTCGCGCGGTGCCTCGGCCCAGCGGGCGTGGGTGAAGGTGGCGAAGTAGATCTTGTGATCGCTGAAGAAGAAGTTGCGCTGCAGCTCGAAGCCCAGCCCCTGGTGGGTGCGCATGCCCATGTGGTCGAGCACTGGCGGCGCCAGGTCGTCCAGTTGCAACTGGTCATCGACGCACACCAGTTCAAGCTTTTCGGTGGCGGCGAAGGCATGGAACTCGGCGAGCCAGGCATCGCCTAGCGTG
>NZ_JBCGFQ010000245.1:0-378 GCF_040984075.1 Pseudomonas sp. I2 | reverse complement strand
GGAAAAGCGCGATGAATCAATTTGCGATTCTGTACGGAGACCGGTTCATCAGGCCGACCTGGTGAGAATCAGGGCCTGCCTGACGGCAGGCCGTTACCGGCCCGCACACAAAAAATCTGACAGTCCCGTATCCTGCTAAACGTGCGAATAAATTACTTCCCAGAAATCTGATAAATCCATTGCCAAACGCCATCCCAGGCGCAGTGGAACTCAACCTCAACATCAGCGCCTTTTGCATCGCCCGAACGCTCACCAATGTCCCCGCCGCTGCGCCTATTACCCCGAAGATCGACGCGGCGAACCCCGCCGTGTATTCCGGTGCATCGCTTTTCTGCAAGTTCTGGTAGGCCGCTTTGAGCGAGATCACGTTGAACCACA
>NZ_JBCGFQ010000244.1:0-379 GCF_040984075.1 Pseudomonas sp. I2 | reverse complement strand
CCTCTCCACTCTGCCAGGCGCCTGGAGCGTAGCCCACTATGTTGAACTACGCGGCGCCCTCGATCCGACGCTGCTGGGAAAAGCGATTGTCGCCGGTCTGCAGCAGGCGGACACCCTCAGCCTGCGCTTTGAGGAAGAGGAGGGGGAAGTCTGGCAGTGGCTGGCGGCCGACCGCACCTTTGGCGAACCGTCGATCATTGACCTGCGGACGGCGCCGGATCCGCATCGCGCCGCCACGGAGCGGATGCAGGCGGATCTGGCGCAGGATCTGCGCGTCGACGGCGGCAACCCGCTGGTGTGCCATCAGCTGCTGCGCGTCGGCGACGACCGCTGGTACTGGTATCAGCGTTATCACCACTTGCTGGTGGATGGCTTCAGC
>NZ_JBCGFQ010000243.1:0-380 GCF_040984075.1 Pseudomonas sp. I2 | reverse complement strand
GCTCACGTTAGAGGGCATTTTTTAATGACTTTTATATATATAAAATAAAAAGCAGGTGCATAAACACCGGCATTTAGATATGTACAAAATAATAATAAATTAAGCCTGAACAGTTGAAAACTCTGCATTGAATGAAGCACATGGACGCAATAGAGCGCTTACTATCGCTGGGTCAACTGCATAGTAACCACCGATATCAGCTGGTTTACCTTGTACTTGAGCAAGCTCAGCAACGATCTTCTGTTCGTTTTCAGCTAATGCTTTTGCAAGTGGAGCAAATTTAGCTTTCAACTCAGCATCTTCGTTCTGTGCAGCAAGTGCTTCTGCCCAGTAAAGTGACAAGTAGAAGTGACTGCCACGGTTGTCAAGTTCGCCTGTAC
>NZ_JBCGFQ010000242.1:0-381 GCF_040984075.1 Pseudomonas sp. I2 | reverse complement strand
ACCGGAATCCATGAATAGCCCCAGTCCGACGTACCTTTACCTTTGATTGGAAGGATCGCATGTGCAATTCGCGGACCGAGGTCACGTGCCGGGTTGATGGCATAGCCCGTTGTACCACCAAGCGAGAGACCGATTGATACGACGAGGAACCCGACGATGAGCGGATTTAAGCCCTCTGTGAATTCGTTGGCCCCAAATGACAAAATCCCGAAGACGAGCACGAACGTACCAATGATTTCTCCAATCAAGTTGAAGGGCGTGCTCCGAATACCTGGCGCTGTCGAGAATGTCGCCAATTTTGCCCCTGGGTCGTCCGTCACATCATAGTGTGGCTTGTAATGTACGAAGACGAGGACGGCCCCGATGAACGCCCCGATAAAC
>NZ_JBCGFQ010000241.1:0-381 GCF_040984075.1 Pseudomonas sp. I2 | reverse complement strand
ACTTCAGCGAGCCGGTTTGTTGCGCCAGTTGCCGCAATCGCTGTACCGAGTCCATCACGTCCTGCGGCTGCGCCAGAAAAGCATCGCCCAGGTTTTGCACCCATTGCGGGTTTTCGCCCATCAATGCCATCAACTGTGGAAAGGCCACCAGTGATTTGACGCTGGCGTCCCAGGGCTGGTCAGATACCGCCTGAATAGCAGCATCGCCTTGTTTAAGTGGATTATCGTGCGACCATTGCACTGCTTGAGCAACGTTTGCCGGATAGGTTGATGCCATTAACACTTGTGAAAGCAGAGAGTCGGGGTATAGCGCGACAGGTGCAACCCATTGATCTATTTGAGCAGTGCTGAATGCGGATTTGACGACGGCAGGTGTTACAG
>NZ_JBCGFQ010000240.1:0-381 GCF_040984075.1 Pseudomonas sp. I2 | reverse complement strand
GCCGGAGCCCGGCAGCGATGCCGGGCTTTTTGTTGTGCCCGCGCCGCGGCAATGTCTGACGCGAAGATCAGAACGCACCGATACGAACGTGCGAACACAGGCGCAACACTGAGCAGCCGTCCCCGCACCGGAGCGCTGCGTGCCGCGCCTCGCCACATCCCGGCGGCAAGCCGCGGGATGCGCGCCACTGCCGTCCGCCCACACCGGTTCGCGGTACGCGCGCCACGCGCCCGAGCGCACGCTGCTGTACGCGTTGGTAGAGGCGCACTACCCGGACTTCATTGCACGGATCGAAGCGGAGGGCCGCTCGCTGCCCGGGTATGTCCGCGAGGCGTTCGATGCCTACCTGCGTTGCGGCGTGCTCGAGCACGGCTTCCTGCG
>NZ_JBCGFQ010000239.1:0-382 GCF_040984075.1 Pseudomonas sp. I2 | reverse complement strand
AGCCTCAAAGGCCCCAACGGCTAGTAGACATCGTTTACGGCATGGACTACCAGGGTATCTAATCCTGTTTGCTCCCCATGCTTTCGTACCTCAGCGTCAGTATTAGGCCAGATGGCTGCCTTCGCCATCGGTATTCCTCCAGATCTCTACGCATTTCACCGCTACACCTGGAATTCTACCATCCTCTCCCATACTCTAGCTCACCAGTATCGAATGCAATTCCCAAGTTAAGCTCGGGGATTTCACATCCGACTTAATAAGCCGCCTACGCACGCTTTACGCCCAGTAAATCCGATTAACGCTCGCACCCTCTGTATTACCGCGGCTGCTGGCACAGAGTTAGCCGGTGCTTATTCTGCGAGTAACGTCCACTATCTCTAGG
>NZ_JBCGFQ010000238.1:0-383 GCF_040984075.1 Pseudomonas sp. I2 | reverse complement strand
GCCCGTGACGATGCACAGGTTCTTCGAGGACGAAAAGCCCCGGACATTCTTTTGCAGCCATTCAGGACTGACGTTCCAGCTCTGGATCACGCCAGGCTGGTCGCGCAGTTCGAGGCCATTTCCCATTGCGCCCCCGGTATCGAACTGGGCAATGAGCACGTTGTCGTTGGCGCTACCCAGCCACGCGGGCTGGACTGACACGAGGCGTCCCGGCGGGTCATCGGTCATGGCGTCCGGGCCAAGCGTGCGCCACAGGTCGGGGTGGGGCTGGTCCATCCAGTGGGCCGCCTGGCCCAGGCCGATGGCGAGCTTGGCGGCCAACGCGTCGCCGACCCGGCGCGGGTTCTTGTCCCGCCTGCCCTGGAAGCCCTGGAGTATTTGAT
>NZ_JBCGFQ010000237.1:0-384 GCF_040984075.1 Pseudomonas sp. I2 | reverse complement strand
CCATTGTACCGGTATATTCAGTGGTTGCGTCTGCGACGCGCCTGTTGGCGCCTGGCGTTCAACCCCCGCGATAAAGTCATCGATATTGCCCTTGATGCCGGATTTCAGAATGCGGAGTCGTTCAGTCGTGCCATCCGTACCGCGTTTGACCAAATCCCGACCCAATTCCGTCAACAACCGGACTGGGCCGAGTGGCATCGACGCGTACCGAAACATACGCTACAGGAGCAAACGTCGATGGACGTCAACATTATTTCGTGCCCCTCCACCCGGATAGCCGTACTGCAACATCGCGGTAGCCCGGACCTTGTCAACGCCACCGCCGCGCGTTTTATCGCCTGGCGTAAGACGAGCGGACTATCGCCCGTCGCCACCAGCGATACC
>NZ_JBCGFQ010000236.1:0-384 GCF_040984075.1 Pseudomonas sp. I2 | reverse complement strand
TCCTGAATCTGAACTTTAAGGTGGTGACGTAACAACGCATTGTCTTCAACAACCAGAACGCGCATTTTTATTTCTCCCTGTCTTAATTATTAAAATAGTGTAACGCGATTATGTGTTTATGGGGGTAAACATTAAATAAACCAGCGGGGAGGGAGGTAAAGTGAAAAAAGAAAAAGTGGATAATCTTAATAAGCAGGCCGGACAGCATCGCCATCCGGCACTGATTTGAGGCTTATTTCAGCTCATCAACCATCGTGATAGCTCGACCAATATAGTTAGCCGGCGTCATCGCTTTCAGGCGGGCTTTCTCTTCTTCTGGCAACGCCAGACCATCGATAAACTGCTTCATGCCTTCGGCGTCAACGCGCTTACCGCGAGTAAGCT
>NZ_JBCGFQ010000235.1:0-384 GCF_040984075.1 Pseudomonas sp. I2 | reverse complement strand
GTGCCAAACACCGCCGTCGATATGAACTCTTGGGCGGTATCAGCCTGTTATCCCCGGAGTACCTTTTATCCGTTGAGCGATGGCCCTTCCATTCAGAACCACCGGATCACTATGACCTGCTTTCGCACCTGCTCGCGCCGTCACGCTCGCAGTCAAGCTGGCTTATGCCATTGCACTAACCTCCTGATGTCCGACCAGGATTAGCCAACCTTCGTGCTCCTCCGTTACTCTTTAGGAGGAGACCGCCCCAGTCAAACTACCCACCAGACACTGTCCGCAACCCGGATCACGGGTCAACGTTAGAACATCAAACATTAAAGGGTGGTATTTCAAGGTCGGCTCCATGCAGACTGGCGTCCACACTTCAAAGCCTCCCACCTATCC
>NZ_JBCGFQ010000234.1:0-385 GCF_040984075.1 Pseudomonas sp. I2 | reverse complement strand
AACCTACCTTTGATTACAAATCAGATGTCTATCCAAGTGATGATTGCCCAATAATCTTATCTCATCAAAATGAATGGGAATGGCGAAAAGTTAAATTTGGAATGTTGCCACCATATGCGAAAGAAGTTTCATTTAAATATGCAACTTATAATGCAAGAACTGAAACGGTTGATCACAAACGTTCATTTAAACATGCCTGGTCAAATGATCAATTTGGCCTAGTTCCTGTTGAAGCTATTTATGAACCGAAATATATCAATGGTAAAGCACATTGGTATGGCATCTTTCGTCAAGATGGAAAGCCATTTACGCTTGCAGCAATTTATGAAGAAACCATAATTGATGAGCAGAAAGTTAGAACAATGTCACTATTAACAATCAATGC
>NZ_JBCGFQ010000233.1:0-385 GCF_040984075.1 Pseudomonas sp. I2 | reverse complement strand
GGATAGTGGTGATAATGAGTAGCGCCACAATGCTTGTCTCTCAGAAAGAAGGAGAGGCATTGTAGCGAACTCTTTAGTTGACATCTGAACAATAAACAATCAATTGAAGATTATTCAAGGAACAGTTTGCGCAGATACTTAGGCACGGCGTTATCGCCGTTGGTGCCGATCACTTCCAGCTCCGGGTGCAGATCTTTCAGGCGCTGATGCGCGTTCTGCATGATGCAGCCTTTACCCGCCATGGAGAGCATCTCGGCATCGTTCATGCCATCGCCAAAGGCGATACAGTCTTTCAGATCAAAACCCAGCCGTTTCGCTACCGCTTCCAGCGCGTGACCTTTGGACACCCCGCCCGCCATCACTTCCAGACAGGTCAGCGTGGAGA
>NZ_JBCGFQ010000232.1:0-385 GCF_040984075.1 Pseudomonas sp. I2 | reverse complement strand
GACCTGAAGCTGATCATCACCTCGGCGACCATCGACCTGGAGCGTTTCTCCCGGCATTTCGACGGCGCCCCGGTGATCGAGGTTTCCGGCCGCACCTATCCGGTGGAGACCTGGTACCGGCCGCTGGCGGCGGAAACCGACGAGGAGGGCAACCGGGTCGAGGACGACCTGTCGGTGGACCAGGGCATCCTCGCCGCCCTCGACGAGATCGCCGCCCACGAACGCGAGGTCGGCAAGCGGCCCGGCGACGTGCTGGTGTTCCTCCCCGGCGAGCGGGAGATCCGCGACGCCGCGGAGATGCTGCGCAAGGCCAACCTGCGCCACACCGAGGTGCTGCCGCTGTACGCGCGACTGACCCCGGCCGAGCAGCAGAAGATCTTCCAGC
>NZ_JBCGFQ010000231.1:0-386 GCF_040984075.1 Pseudomonas sp. I2 | reverse complement strand
AAGCCGAAGACCGCATCCGAGATCTGCGCATGTCTCGTGGGCTCGGGATGGCGATGCTCAGCACCGGCGCGCTGGGCTTTATGCGCGAGAACAGCAAAGATTTTGAGCTTGGGGTAGCGATGCTGCCGGCCAAAGAGCAGCGTGCGGTGCCGATCGGCGGCGCCAGCCTGGTGAGCTTTAAAGGCATCAACGAGGCGCAGAAGAAAGCGGCGTATCAGTTCCTGACCTATCTGGTGAGCCCCGAGGTGAACGGCGCGTGGAGCCGCTTCACCGGCTACTTCTCGCCGCGCAAGGCGTCATACGATACGCCGGAGATGAAGGCCTATCTGCAGCAGGATCCGCGGGCGGCGATCGCCCTTGAGCAGCTGAAGTACGCCCATCCATGG
>NZ_JBCGFQ010000230.1:0-387 GCF_040984075.1 Pseudomonas sp. I2 | reverse complement strand
AAACAATAGCTTCTCTTTTTAATTCGCCTTTTTTTATTGCATCTTCATAAGCTTTTAAAACCAGTAACTTAAAAGTCGAACCGACAGCCATAGGGGTTTTATCATTTTCTACAACCACAGGCTTGTTATCTACAATAACTAAAAGAGAAGTTTTACCGATCGCATTTTCATGTAGACCTTTAACCATTTCATCTAGGCTTATTGTCTTAAAAAGAGGCGCACTAAACCACAGACTACTAATTTGTTCTTGCTCATTTAAGCTAATTGAAATGGGTAATTCTCCCTTTTCGAAATTAATAGTCCCATAGCCATTTGAAACATTAATACTTTTAAGTGCACCTAAAGAGACTTTTAAATCATCAACGATTTTTTGAATTTGTGTGATGG
>NZ_JBCGFQ010000229.1:0-387 GCF_040984075.1 Pseudomonas sp. I2 | reverse complement strand
ATTATGGCCGCCGCAGGGCAACAAGCCGAGCAGGCGTTGGCGGATGTGATGCGTGAGTACAAAGGAAATTATATCGTTGCCGTGGAAGGTAACGCGCCGCTGAATGAAGATGGAATGTTTTGCATACTGGCTGGCGAGCCGTTCCTGGAAAAGTTAAAACGCGTCAGCGCGGATGCTAAAGCGATTATCGCCTGGGGGTCCTGCGCATCATGGGGCTGCGTGCAGGCAGCCCGTCCCAACCCAACTAAAGCCACGCCGGTTCACAAATTAATTACCGATAAAACCATTATTAAAGTGCCAGGCTGTCCGCCTATACCTGAAGTGATGTCCGCCGTTATCACCTATATGCTGGCATTTGATCGCATCCCTCCCCTTGATCGTCTTGGA
>NZ_JBCGFQ010000228.1:0-387 GCF_040984075.1 Pseudomonas sp. I2 | reverse complement strand
CCAATGGTCTGCGGCGTGCGCTGTCCCATATCAATCTGCGGATTAAGACGCTGATACAATTTCGCCAACGCTTCCGAGAAGGTCAGACGGTTGCTGTTAAACAGATCCTGATGCTGCTCGTGCTGTTCAGAGAGCACATCCAGCAGCATGGCGTGCGTTTCACGCACGTTCACGTTGAGGCGCACGCTGTTCACCTGACCAAACGATACGTTCTGCAACCCCTGGTTGAGCATACGGATACGGTTCTGCTCGCGCTGAATGGTTTTGCGAATGATGTTCGCCACGCTGCGGGAACTGATCGCCAGTTTCTGTTCACGGGAGGTTAATTCTTCGGTCAGACGGCTAAGTTCGATCTCCATCTGTTCGATAGCTTCCACCGGATCATCG
>NZ_JBCGFQ010000227.1:0-387 GCF_040984075.1 Pseudomonas sp. I2 | reverse complement strand
GAATTTGCATCCGTATCAGGATCTGGTGTTCAGCGATCTGTACCGCATCACCTCGGTGACGGTCTCGCTGGTGGTGACGCTGACCCTGGTTTTTCTCATGCACCGCCTGCTGAACTGTTTCGCGGCGACGCGTTTTGTGGTGAGCGATTAACCTGCAGGTGGGAAGGTGGCGAGACAGCGCCATGCTTCCCCGTTCTGCTGATACAGCGCCGCCGTCTGTTCCGGGACGATCCAGCCTCGCGCATCGGCTTCCGTCCCCTCCAGCAGGATGCACAGCCCGCAGCCGCTGCGCAGCTGGCGGGGTATATCTTTGACCTCGAAGGCCACTCCCGCCGCCTGCAGGGCTTTGCGCATCCGCACCACCCCCACCGTGGAGTGAAATAAAAA
>NZ_JBCGFQ010000226.1:0-388 GCF_040984075.1 Pseudomonas sp. I2 | reverse complement strand
GTATTCCAGTTGTTCGCGGATGGCCGGCAGGTACAGGCGCAGGTCTTCCTGGTTGCGGCAGCGGAACTCCCATTCCACCTCGGCGTTGGGATAGTTGTGCAGCACCGCCTGCATCATGGTCAGCTTGTAGAAGTCGGTATCCAGCAGGTTCTGCACGATACGTTCGGAAAAAGCGCTCTCGGCCATGCTCGTCTCACCACTGCGTTTCAGCGGGCAGTCTACTGGAGGCGGCTGCCGGCGGACATAGGATCGCGCCCGGAGGGCTGTGGGATGGGGCGACAGCGCCGGCGGACAGCGCTGTTGTCGCTGTCCGCCGTTTCCGATCAGTGTGCGTTTGCCGCTTGCGTCACGCCTGGCGGGGCATCCGGCCTGGCCACCAGGGTGTAGA
>NZ_JBCGFQ010000225.1:0-389 GCF_040984075.1 Pseudomonas sp. I2 | reverse complement strand
TCGCCCCGACACCCCAAAAGGGCGTTGCGTTGCGCGCAACACCCTTGCCTAGAATAGATCTTTTAGGCCGATTTGTAAGTTGTTGTTTTTTTATTGGTTTTATGAGGGGGAGTCTCACCAGCTATGAGACTCGGGAGTCTCATCAGCTATGAGACTCTGTTTTACAACCCATATCACGCAGTGATAGCATCGGTTTAATAAAATGATGATGGTTGGGTCTCTATATGAAGCAAATAAAGTCACCCGGTGAGACTATCGAGTCTCATGGCGGAAACGAAAATTTTAACTTCGTGCAGCTCTCTCGGAGCTACTTACACCAAATGCGAAAATTAGCTCGCAAAAGCCCCATAGCGCATGAAATTTTGTATTACCTAGTCGAACACATGGGT
>NZ_JBCGFQ010000224.1:0-390 GCF_040984075.1 Pseudomonas sp. I2 | reverse complement strand
GCCTCGATTTGGGCAACGTTGAACTTCTCATGGACAGAGCAGTGTCCTTTCCATAAGATGACCCGCACGTCTTGGATGTCCCCCTCATAGATGAGACGTTCCCGGAGCGGGTCCCAGACGGCCATCGCCTCGAGCGGCACGCCCAAGTCATACGCCGTGTTCCGTCCGAGATGCTGGTCTGGCAAGAACAAAATCCGTTCTCCTGCTTCGAGTGCCCAACGGACGATGTCATGGGCGTTCGACGACGTCACTGTCGCACCGCCATGTTTGCCGACGAACGCTTTAATTGCTGCCGTCGAGTTGACGTACGTGATTGGAATGATGCCATCGCCGAACGTCTCCGTCAATTCTTCCCATGCAATTTCTGTCTGGTCAATATCGGCCATATCC
>NZ_JBCGFQ010000223.1:0-391 GCF_040984075.1 Pseudomonas sp. I2 | reverse complement strand
ATCAATTCCAGTGCCCGTTGGCAGAGGGTGATTTCGTGCATATCGCCTCCCGTAGTGGTTGCCCCTGTAAAGCAATATTTATGCCAATATTTGTATCCCCTGGCAGGTTAATGTCGACGATGACGAAATGACATGTCGTCACCGCGTCGAAACGGCAGTAACTGTGCGCGTCTTCCATTAAAAACAATAAGTTAAAAATTGGCATGGAAAATGCTTAACGCAGGCATCTCTGTTAAACGGGTAACCTGACATGACTATTTGGGAAATAAGCGAAAAGGCCGATTACATCGCGCAACGGCATCGTCGCCTACAGGACCAGTGGCATATTTACTGCAACTCGCTGGTTCAGGGGATCACCCTCTCGAAAGCGCGCCTGCATCACGCAATGAGC
>NZ_JBCGFQ010000222.1:0-393 GCF_040984075.1 Pseudomonas sp. I2 | reverse complement strand
AGTTGTGACAATGCGAAGGTGGCGGAATTGGTAGACGCGCTAGCTTCAGGTGTTAGTGTCCTTACGGACGTGGGGGTTCAAGTCCCCCCCCTCGCACCACGACTTTAACGAATTGAACTAAAAATTCAAAAAGCAGTATTTCGGCGAGTAGCGCAGCTTGGTAGCGCAACTGGTTTGGGACCAGTGGGTCGGAGGTTCGAATCCTCTCTCGCCGACCAATTTTGAACCCCGCTTCGGCGGGGTTTTTGCTATACGAAAACGGGACGAAGGTGGAAATAATTTCCACGACCCAAAAAAAAAACACCGAGGCTGAGCGCTCCCTTTAACGAAGTAAAATCAAAGCCTCTCTCCGGGGGGTCTGGACATATATTAACGCGACAACCCTCAGTAGAA
>NZ_JBCGFQ010000221.1:0-393 GCF_040984075.1 Pseudomonas sp. I2 | reverse complement strand
AGCTAAAGCGTTGCGACTTGGCGTCCAGGACGTGCTGTTAAAGCCAGTAAAAGATTTCGATCGCCTGCGCGAGACCGTTTACGCCTGTCTCTATCCCGCGATGTTCAGTTCGCGCGTGGAAGAGGAAGAGCGTTTATTTGAGGACTGGGATGCGCTGGTCAGTAATCCCATCGCCGCTTCAAGACTATTGCAGGAATTACAGCCGCCGGTGCAACAGGAAATGTCGCACTGCCGTATTCATTATCGACAACTGGTGTCGGCAGACAAGCCCGGTCTGGTACTCGATATCGCGCCGCTTTCGGAAAATGATTTGGCTTTCTATTGTCTGGATGTCACACGCGCAGGCGATAATGGCGTGTTGGCAGCATTATTGCTGCGCGCGTTGTTTAATGG
>NZ_JBCGFQ010000220.1:0-394 GCF_040984075.1 Pseudomonas sp. I2 | reverse complement strand
GTTAAAGATAAACCAGCACTCTGAGCCCTCTTTACGGATGGTAGGCTCCAGTATCTTCCACTGGTACTCCGTCAGCGCGTGGGCCTCTTCAAGCCACAGAACGCTGATACCTTCCAGAGACTTAATCTCTTCAATGTTGCGCCAGAGCCCATAAAACACGAATTCAGACCCGGTCACCCGGTTAATGATTTTGTTGTTCAGAATGCGGAAACGATGCCGCAGGCCAAAGCGGTCAATCTGAATTTTGAGCAGGGTATACACCGACTCTTCAATTTTGTTCTGGATCTGACGCGCACAACAAAAGCGCAGGCTGTATTTATTTGACAGGAATATGGCGATGCCAGCAGCATCCCATGACTTTGACGATGACCGGCCACCATAAAGCACTTTGTTA
>NZ_JBCGFQ010000219.1:0-395 GCF_040984075.1 Pseudomonas sp. I2 | reverse complement strand
TCAATGAGCTGACCAAAAGCACCATCGACCAGCAGGCGGCCCTGCAGCAAAAGGCGTTATTCGACCAGGTTTTACCTGCCGACCGCTATAATAACGATCTGCTTAAGAGTTGCTATCTGGTCAGCGCCCCGGCGCTGGGCAAAGGCCAGCATAAAGTGTGGATCGCCAAAAATAACGATCGACCGATCGGCGCGGTGATGGAAGCCACCGCGCCGGACGGCTACTCCGGAGCAATACAGCTGCTGGTTGCCGCCGATTTTAGCGGCACGGTCCTCGGCACCCGCGTAACTGAGCATCATGAAACGCCGGGCCTGGGTGATAAAATCGAACTTCGCCTGTCGGACTGGATTACCCATTTTGCCGGGAAAGTCATCCACGGCCAGGGCGATAGCCAC
>NZ_JBCGFQ010000218.1:0-396 GCF_040984075.1 Pseudomonas sp. I2 | reverse complement strand
GTTCAGGCGCACGGCATCATCCATCGATAACGCCACGGCTTCATTACTTAATTCCGCCAGAATAGAGTTCGCACCTGACGCCCGCAGTACCACCGGCTTATTGGTCGCTGGGGGAACTACGCTGCGCAAAATGCCGCGCGTACACATTAATACATCGGCATGTTCAAACAGCGCGGCGATATTTATATCAATGCGTTCAAGTCCGGTAGTCGGCCCCTGAAAATAACCCTGGTCAAAGGCCAGCATCACGGTTTTACCCGTTTTCGGATTAAATATCCGCGATAAGCGTGACTGCATTCCCCAATCCAGCGCACCGCAACCTTTCAGGATAAAAGGGATATTTTGTTGCGGTTGATCGGTACGAAAATCTTTACCATCTTTAATATCGTCTAAATC
>NZ_JBCGFQ010000217.1:0-396 GCF_040984075.1 Pseudomonas sp. I2 | reverse complement strand
AACAAGAATTGGCTCATGGTCTGGACAGTCGCCCGCTGCGTATCCCATGTGGAGTCTTTCGGGCTGTAATCGCTCAACGCTTGGTCGAGCTGCTTTTCTGCGTTATTATCAACGCATAGGGGCGCTTGCTCCATCGGAAAACCTCGTTTTATTGTCGTGTGAGAACTTCAATAATACGGGGTTTTTTCGTTTTTGTCATCGCAACCCTAAAACACCCTCAAAGCCACGCCCACCAAGGGCTAGACCCCCATTCTCAAAATCAGAGATACCCTCTCTAGTATCAAGATAAGGCAAGCAGGGCATTTCATGCCCTCACAAACACCCCCCTCACGCACCCCCCTGAGGGGGGGAGGTTCGGTCGCCACGGGGCCGGCGGGCAGGGGCCTGTCGCTGGTA
>NZ_JBCGFQ010000216.1:0-397 GCF_040984075.1 Pseudomonas sp. I2 | reverse complement strand
GACGTGGGTCGATAATCACCACGTCGCCATCGGAACCGGGCGCTAATAATCCTTTTTGCGGCCACAGGCCAAACAGCCTGGCGGGCATTGCGCTGGTTAATTCAACAAAGCGTTCCGGTGTTATACGTCCCGTCATCACGCCACTGGAAAAAAGTAACTGCATGCGGTTTTCCACACCGGGTAAGCCCTTTGGGCAGCGACTGAAATCGCCGTTAGAAATTTGCAGGCGTTGAGCCATCGAGAAGGTGCAGTGATCGGTCGCCACCACGTCAATCGCACCATCGCTGATGCCACACCACAGTTTGTCCTGCTCGCGTACGTTACGCAGCGGTGGGCTAAGAATGAACTTCATGCCGTCTTCTGTATCGTAACTGCGTTCGTCCAACAGGAGGTATTG
>NZ_JBCGFQ010000215.1:0-397 GCF_040984075.1 Pseudomonas sp. I2 | reverse complement strand
CCCCTACATCGTCGGCAATGACAAGATCCTGATTGGTTTCTCGATCCAACTGGAGGACGTTTTTTAGCGCCCCACCGGTCGAGATAAAACGGCGCTTGTGAAGCTGCCGCGTCAGCTCAAGAAACCACTCAGGATCGTTTGCCATATCTTCCGGTTTAACGGAGTATTTCAGCGTTTCAGCAACCGCGCTTTGCAGTTGCTCGGCAACGTTGGCCACAACCTCACCTGTCTTAGTTTTTACTGCCCGAATATCGATATTCGGCTCATAGTTCACCCGCAAGCAATCGCGCCAGAGTTCTACCCAACGTTCGTGCTTAACGTAGTTCTTCCCTTTAAACCAAGAAGGTTGCACCATCAGCAGACAGTGAAAATGCGGATGTGCGCTGCCATCCTTACC
>NZ_JBCGFQ010000214.1:0-399 GCF_040984075.1 Pseudomonas sp. I2 | reverse complement strand
GGTGAATCCCATCGCCATGCTGAACAGGATAAACAGCAGCAGCACCCAGCTGACGGAAATTCTCAGCAGCGCACTTAGCGTCATAAGCGGCTGAAGATACACGGTAAACGAGTGGTCGGTGGGTTTACCCAGAAGAACCATCAATCCATCCGTTAACCAGACAAGCGCCCGGCAAACCAGCCAGATGATCGCCGGCCAGCAGAGCAGGAACAGAAAGGTAAAACGCTCCCGGATATAATGTATCAGTTGGCGCAAAGGAGGCCAGTTAATCAGAAGTTTCATTTATATTCTCATATTGCCAGCCGGTAACATGCACTATTCGTCAAAAGACGTTACCGGGTTAGCTTCCATACAGGCAATGCACCCTATGTTTTTAGCAAATTTGAATTAACTTAAACC
>NZ_JBCGFQ010000213.1:0-400 GCF_040984075.1 Pseudomonas sp. I2 | reverse complement strand
GCTTCACGATACGCATACGGTACCTGGTTGTGATCTTTTATCGCTGTGTGAGTTTCTGTTGGTAGTACTCCGCCAACGTCATTCCCTTCACCTGCGGCGCCAGCCAGCTGAAAAAAGCGTCCAGATCGGCATATAAGCGCTCGATATCCTGCTCTTTTTTAAACGTTGGGCTGCCGCCGGGCATGTACTCTGAAGAGTGGAGCATATATTCGACGTAGTCATTACCCTGAGTCAACGTTTGTTCGACCACTTTTTTCATCGTCTCAACGTTGCCGCCCATCGGACGCAGCCAGTGTACCGACGGCGAGCGTACTTTGCCGCGCAGGCGATCGTAGCCCTGCTTCAGGCTATTCATCCACGCGGAATGCTTGTACTGAATGCTCATCGGCACTTCCAGCAG
>NZ_JBCGFQ010000212.1:0-400 GCF_040984075.1 Pseudomonas sp. I2 | reverse complement strand
ACACCGACATGAGCAGTTCGTTGAGCGGCAGCTGCAGGGCGGCCAGCTCTTCTTCCAGTAGCTTCAGGCGCTCGGGCACGGCCTGCGATTCGGCCATGACGGCGCTGGCTTCCTCGCCCATGGCCATGAGCTGACCGATCTGCTAGGCCAGCGCGTTGCGGCGGGCTTGCAGGGATTCGGTTTCGGTCTGGACCGCCTTGCGGCGAGACTCCAGCTCGTTGAACCGTTCCGTGTCGAAGGACACGCCACGGCTCTTGAGGCGGTCTACGACGGTTTGCAGGTCTTTGCGCATCAGTATCGGGTCTAGCATGGTGATGTCGGTGAGATTGCGGGAAGCAACGGGCGTGACCCGTTACCGTTTCTTGGCGCGTTCCTGCGCGTCCAGCTCGCGCAGGAATGC
>NZ_JBCGFQ010000211.1:0-400 GCF_040984075.1 Pseudomonas sp. I2 | reverse complement strand
CCTAAAAGTGTAGCGAATGCCATCATTGCCGCATGTGATGAAGTCCTGAACAACGGAAAATGCATGGATCAGTTCCCGGTAGACGTCTACCAGGGCGGCGCAGGTACTTCCGTAAACATGAACACCAACGAAGTGCTGGCCAATATCGGTCTGGAACTGATGGGTCACCAAAAAGGTGAATATCAGTACCTGAACCCGAACGACCATGTTAACAAATGTCAGTCCACTAACGACGCCTACCCGACCGGTTTCCGTATCGCAGTTTACTCTTCCCTGATTAAGCTGGTAGATGCGATTAACCAACTGCGTGAAGGCTTTGAACGTAAAGCTGTCGAATTCCAGGACATCCTGAAAATGGGTCGTACCCAGCTGCAGGACGCAGTACCGATGACCCTCGGTC
>NZ_JBCGFQ010000210.1:0-401 GCF_040984075.1 Pseudomonas sp. I2 | reverse complement strand
CATGCTCAAGACCCTGCAGGAGCAGGGGCTGATCCAGGACGGCAGCGTCAGCGTCGATGCTGGGCACCAGATCAGCGTCAACTACCCGATCAAGCTGTCGTCGGCGGGGGTCGACGCGGCGAAGAAGATCGAGGGGTGACGGGGCGCGAAGCGCCCCCTGTGTGAACAAGGCCCGCCGTCATTCCCGCTTCTCATGATCCCGAGGCGGCTTGGCTGGCCCCTGCGGATCGACCTGCGGGTCTTCCAGGTCCGGGGAGTCCGGATCGAAGCCCAGGTCCTGCGGCTGGGTGGCATGTTCGGAGGAATGCGGCCCCTTGGCGGGCGGCTGTGGCTTGCGGTCTTGCCCTGGCGTGGTCATGGCGTCGTCTCCCGGCGAAATGTCTACGGAAGAGCCCCTGGGC
>NZ_JBCGFQ010000209.1:0-403 GCF_040984075.1 Pseudomonas sp. I2 | reverse complement strand
CTTCAGCAGCGAGCAGCAGCAGATTCAGGAGAAACTGAGCCTCGGCGCGACGCCGAAGATGGCCTCAGCGCGGCTGATTCGCGAGAGCATTCGCGCGTCATTGATTCCCACCGTCGATTCGGCGAAAACGGTCGGTCTGGTGAGCTTGCCTGGGATGATGTCGGGGCTGATTTTTGCCGGTATTGACCCGGTGAAGGCGATTAAGTACCAGATCATGGTGACCTTTATGCTGCTGTCGACCGCCAGCCTGTCGACGATTATCGCCGGCTATCTGACCTACCGGAAGTTCTTCAACGCCCGCCATCAGCTGGTGGTGACGCAGCTGAAAAAGCGCCCGTGAACGATCCCGGGTTGCGGCGTTCACGCCTTACCCGGGCTACTTAGGATACGTTCCGCATAGTTC
>NZ_JBCGFQ010000208.1:0-403 GCF_040984075.1 Pseudomonas sp. I2 | reverse complement strand
GATTACGTACTGGATACCCTTTTTTTGAAGCATCCTCAATTCCATCTAATCTTTTCTCAAGTTCATCAGGCAGCATTGGCTAACCCTCCTCTTAGAGATTGATGTATCTAACAACTGTCTCCCTTCCCCGCAGCACTGTGAGGCTTTCATCTCCCTTCCGGTTGATTTATACCTTTGCTGCTTCCGTATAATGCGGACTGCCGTAGCCCATTACAGGCCGACCTTGAGTACTATGGAGACTCCGCTACCATGCTGGGTATAAATCCAGTTTAGGTAGTCCCGTAGTTTCACGGTGTGGAGATGCGATGTACTTAGGATGTCTTTCGATCGTTTAACTATTTCATCAATAGCTGGCCCGTTAGAGTGGTCACAATCAACGTAGGGCGGATTTCTTGTGCTATTA
>NZ_JBCGFQ010000207.1:0-403 GCF_040984075.1 Pseudomonas sp. I2 | reverse complement strand
GACACGGATTAAAATCCGCATCCGTTCACCGTTTTTTAAAGTCCGTTAAAAGCATGATGCCATCTCCGAGAGTTAATCTCGTCAAATGCTAAATCGTGGGGGTCCCCTTTGGGGTTCCGATTTAGTGATTGACGACACCACCGATTAAAAAACTTATGCGGGGTGGATGGTTTCACGAAGTGAGGCCATCCACCTGTAAGACAGGGTTTTGTTTTTATTCCCTGTTTTGGTGATCGGGTGTGTGGAAAAGGTTGGGGTAAGCCGTTCGGGGGTGCTTGTTTTGGGGGGTTAAAATTGTGGTTATTTTTTGCGCAATTCTCGCGCGTGATCCTTGTATTTATACTTAAGGGATAAATGGCGGATATGAAATAGTGGTTTAGCCCAGTAATGACGAGGCTTTGAG
>NZ_JBCGFQ010000206.1:0-405 GCF_040984075.1 Pseudomonas sp. I2 | reverse complement strand
CTTCCTAACGCTCATAGACCATTACACCAAATACCTCCAAAAGCTCAACATCGATCAGAAACGACAACAGTACCACGAACCTCTCATCCAGCAAATGCTACATCTAGACAATCACCCTCACCACGCAACCCACCACTCCAAACCAGAAGATCTACTTGCACGCCCCAAACATAAACACCAGGAAGACGGGCAGGTCGTGCGGCAGCGACACGGCCTTGCCTGCGCATTCCGAGGCGCAAGGCAGGTTTTCGGGCGCCTCGCCGGTGGGCGCCAGGTCCGGGTCAGCTTCCGGACATGAGTGAGCGGAAAAGTTCATGACGGCATTATCACATCTGCCGCCAAGTTGCCCGCGCGCCACATTGAACTATCTTGTTACAGAAACCGGTCCCCCACGCTGAGGTAGGA
>NZ_JBCGFQ010000205.1:0-405 GCF_040984075.1 Pseudomonas sp. I2 | reverse complement strand
GGTTACGCAGCGCCTGGGCGTACTGATCGGCGGTCATCCCCATCTGGTTGAGGATACCGTTATAGCGGCTGTTATCAAATTTGCCGTCAACCTGGAAGGCTGGGGTCGCGAAAATCGCCTGTTTAACCTGCTCATCACTGATACCCAGTTTCAGCTCACGAGCGTACTGATCCAACAGCGCCTCGTCGATCAGACGATTCAGCACCTGTTGACGCAGGGTTTTCATATAGCCTTCGTTCGCTGCCAGCTCGGAGTATTGATCGCCCAGCTGGTGCTGCATGCGATTACGCTCGCTGTTAAAGGCGTTCTCGAACTGCCCACGGCTGATTTCCTGGTCATTCACTTTTGCGGCGTAGTTATTGCCTCCGCCAATCAGGTAACCACTCACGCCGGTCAATATGAACG
>NZ_JBCGFQ010000204.1:0-408 GCF_040984075.1 Pseudomonas sp. I2 | reverse complement strand
AAAAATCAAAACTAAAAATATAACTACAAAGTTTAAAATATATACTAAAAATAAACAGATTACCACAACTCAATTCAATGGATTATAGAATAGACATAATACCATAAAAAATATCAGTCTACTAAAGAACAGTCTCTAACGATTTTAATGAAGAACTCTTACGGCTATCCCTTTGCGTTGATATCGGAAGTGATTTATCGGTTAGATGCCGCCAGTGGGCTGCACGTATTGATTCGTACGCAAAACATTGGCGATGAATTAGCACGTTATTGCGGGGTATCTATTTGTTATTTTTTTTGTTTTGTTCTTAGATTTGTTTTATTTTTATTTTATCTTAATGTATTATTTTTATTTATCGGTTTATTGATTTTTTTATCATTATTCATGGTTGGAGAAATGTTGGTTTTT
>NZ_JBCGFQ010000203.1:0-409 GCF_040984075.1 Pseudomonas sp. I2 | reverse complement strand
CTTCTCGACAGACCTTCACTCAATGGGGCAATACATCCAGGAAGGACGTCGTGATTTGTTCGAGACGGTCATCCGTGTCACGAACCCGTCACGAGATGAACGTGCCCGAAGATGCGCAAGACCTTGATGGCTTAAACTTCCTTGCTGGCGAAACGATTCAATTCGTAAACGATAAGGCAGCTGAAGGAACGCTTCTCGCCCACACGGACGGAAACGTACCAAACCTCGTCGTCGAATTGCCAGAGTTGACGCCGTACCATCTCGGTTACTTGTTCTACTTCTTCGAGAAGGCGTGCGCGATGAGCGGATACATCCTTGGGGTGAACCCGTTCAACCAACCAGGTGTTGAAGCGTATAAAGCAAATATGTTCGCCTTGCTCGGGAAACCAGGTTATGAAGAACAAAAAGC
>NZ_JBCGFQ010000202.1:0-410 GCF_040984075.1 Pseudomonas sp. I2 | reverse complement strand
ATCAAAGACAAAGCGCTGATGGTCCACGTTGGCGGCGATAATATGTCCGATCAACCTAAACCGCTGGGCGGTGGCGGTGAACGCTATGCCTGTGGTGTAATTAAGTAATTAAGAGGCCAGCGTACCTTGCGGTGGTGCTTGCTCAAGTTGCGAAAGCGAGCAGTACAGCCGCCAGACAATTGCCGCCAGCTCACGGGCGGCAGGTTGATGATGACGGGCAAGGCTGTCGCAAATCCGCTGTAATTCTTCAAGTGTGGCCGCCAGTGATTTTTGCTGAACGCCACGCTCACTCATCACTCCCCGCAACAGTGAAATACAGTTATCCCGTACTCGCGATAACGGATCGGAACGCGATTCCCAGTCGCGCAATTGCCAGACAACATGAGAACAGTTCAGCAGCACTACACCCC
>NZ_JBCGFQ010000201.1:0-411 GCF_040984075.1 Pseudomonas sp. I2 | reverse complement strand
ACCAGGCACATCCTGAAAGCCGTTGACGATGGTGCCGGTCAGGGGATTGACCGGAATAATGCCGGAGAGAAAGATAAAATCGCCGGCTCTGCGCCAGGCGGCATACCGCGCCAGCGGCGCCCCGGCGCCTGCTTCAAGACTCATGTGCCATCTCCTCCTGCCACACGCGCCGGTGGGTTAACCTGCCGTGGTTATCCACCAGACGGGCGGCGCTGTTTAAAGGCCAGATAAAACGGTCGCTACCCGGGAAAATCACCACGCTGGCCGTCGCCCCGACGGCAAAGGGCGCCGCGTCTGCCGGCGAACCGGTTAGCGCCGCGCGATCGCAGATCAGCCGCGACTGCTGGTCGAACAGGTCGCTGAGCTGAGCGCTGAACAGACCGCAGGCCAGGGTGTCCAGCGGGTCATAGC
>NZ_JBCGFQ010000200.1:0-411 GCF_040984075.1 Pseudomonas sp. I2 | reverse complement strand
AGTCGCAATCGCATGATCCTGAATTCTTGTTCCAGGACACAGAGCACCAAAGACCCGTCAACGGGCGTGCCCCCAAAATCTACTATGAGCAGCGCACCAGGCTTTATCCCTTCCCGGAAAGAGTAGGTATCACTTCGAAAAAAGAATACTCCCGGCGC
Organism: Pseudomonas sp. I2; assembly: GCF_040984075.1. Classification (NCBI taxonomy): domain Bacteria; kingdom Pseudomonadati; phylum Pseudomonadota; class Gammaproteobacteria; order Pseudomonadales; family Pseudomonadaceae; genus Pseudomonas; species Pseudomonas sp. I2. The sequence continues at coordinate 253 of NZ_JBCGFQ010000200.1, read as the reverse complement.
TCCTGTATTACAGTGCTGATCGAGTGACAGCCTGTTTTCCTGGTAGTCGGTTGCTGGCGATGGAAAACCCATTTTTAACGGCCTCCGTTGGGGTTAAAAAGCATGAATGTCCGGTTCTCTCCGTCCTGAGTGGAAATGTCTTTAAAAACGGTCACGTAGGTTTCAATCCACTGATTTGCTTGGCGACAACTCCAGTGAAAATTAATCAGCGCAAGCTGGCTGACAAAGGCTTCTGTCGTAACTGTCTGACGAC
>NZ_JBCGFQ010000199.1:0-411 GCF_040984075.1 Pseudomonas sp. I2 | reverse complement strand
CCCAGGGTGTACCTTCTTTTATGCAGGTGCTGGGCGTCGTCACAAATGAAATGCAGGTCGAGGCAGCCATTATCGCGGAAGAGATCAAACAACATAATCCGCAACTCCACGAAACGTTGCTCACTCACCTTGAGCAGCTGCAAAAACACCAGGGAAATACCATTGAAATTCGTTACACCACGCATGAACAATTCAAACAACAAACCGCAGAAAGTCAGGCGGTAATTCGCAGCGGAGAATGTTCTCCGTATGCGAATATCATTCTCTGTGCTGGCGTGACGTTCTGAGGCCGTCATGGAAGCATTACTTCAGCTTAAAGGCATCGATAAAGCCTTCCCGGGCGTAAAAGCCCTCTCGGGTGCAGCGTTAAATGTCTATCCTGGCCGCGTGATGGCGCTGGTGGGCGAAAAC
>NZ_JBCGFQ010000198.1:0-412 GCF_040984075.1 Pseudomonas sp. I2 | reverse complement strand
GATCAGGTGGGACGGGCTGTGAACCGCTTTGCACTGGTGGCGATGGCAGGTGAACTGGCAACCCGTCTGGGTATCACCGGCTGGCCTGAGGGTGAAGCACTGCGGGCAACCCGCGTCTGCCTGAACGCATGGCTGAAAGATCGCGGGCACACCGCCAATCAGGAAGATATCGCCGCACTGGAGCAGGTTCGCAGTTTCTTTACCGCGAATCAGTACAGCCGCTTTGCAGACTGGTATGACGAGCGCAACCGCCCCGGCAATATGGTGGGCTGGCGCAGGGTGGAGAAAGGCAGTACCGCGCAGGGCACGGAAGCTGTCACTACGTTCTATGTCATGCCGTCCGGCTGGAAAGAAATCTGCAGGGGATTTGACCCGCGCAAGGTGGCGCGTCTGTGCGCAGATCGTGGATACC
>NZ_JBCGFQ010000197.1:0-413 GCF_040984075.1 Pseudomonas sp. I2 | reverse complement strand
CGTAATGTCAGCTTACTATAATGTTCAAGTTGGGCCCCAACGTTTGTGCGAAATCTATCTTATGCCTATTTTCTCTGCTAAGTTCCTATACTTCGTCAAACATTTGGCATATCACGAGAGCGCTCGCTACTTTGTCGTTTTGACTATGCATGTTCACTTCTATTTTGGCGAAGTTTCTTCCGACGTCTAGTATGCCAAAGCGCACTGTTATATGTGATTCAATATGTACTGTTTTAATATACACGATATTTAAGTTCTCTATCATGACATTACCTTTTTTAAATTTACGCATTTCATATTGTATTGTTTCTTCTATAATACTTACAAATGCCGCTTTACTTACTGTTCCGTAATGATTGATTAAAAGTGGTGAAACTTCTACTGTAATTCCATCTTGATTCATTGTTATATAT
>NZ_JBCGFQ010000196.1:0-413 GCF_040984075.1 Pseudomonas sp. I2 | reverse complement strand
GCCTGATAGCGTTCAAATTTAGCCGGATCGTCTGGATCGCGGCGAAAGTCCCGTGCCTGCAAAATGGGCCAGTCGATCTGGTCCAGACTATCCAGACTGGTGTAGTAGTTGGTCCAGTTATAGTAAGCATGGCTGTCGGTAAACACGAAGGGCACGTCGTGTGCTGCCACGTGCCGCAGGCTGCTGACCAGAATAACGATCTCTTCATTGGGGCGTTGCTTAATGCCGCCACGTCCGCTGTGGATGTTCATCAGCATTGGCGAGAAGGGGGTAAAATAAAATGGCACATAGTCACGCAGTGTCCCGCCCGTCCCGACAGGTACCGGATGTCCGGCGTGCTTGCCGATAAGCTCCGGGTTGCCGATATTGATCCAGTTAGCAGCCTGCACCGGGCTGTTGCCGCAGTGCAGACC
>NZ_JBCGFQ010000195.1:0-413 GCF_040984075.1 Pseudomonas sp. I2 | reverse complement strand
GGGGAGGGCCGGGTCCGTCATGCCTTCCGGATCGTCCGGCTGCGTTGCCCGTCGATGCCTACCGGCACGTCGCCGCCGAGGGTCACCCGGCGCACCACGCGCGGCTGGTCGCCGTAGTCGTCGATCGCGTAGTGCTGGGTCGCGCGGTTGTCCCAGATCGCCACGTCGCCGGCCTGCCAGCGCCAGCGCACGGTGTTCTCCAGGCGCGTGACGTGCCCCTGCAGCACCGCGAAGAGATGCGCCGAGTCATGCTGCGAAAGACCCTTCAGGCGTTTCACGAAGTGGCCGAGGAGCAGCGTCCGCTCGCCGCTTTGCGGATGCACGCGGACCACCGGGTGCTCGGTCTCGTAGACGGTCGAGGTGAACACCTTGCGGTAGTTCTCCAACTGCTCCACCGAGGCGCTGGGCTTGAC
>NZ_JBCGFQ010000194.1:0-415 GCF_040984075.1 Pseudomonas sp. I2 | reverse complement strand
CCCGCATCGGCCACCACCCGCGTCAAGCTGCCGCCCATGCGCACCGGCCCCACGCTGTGCTGGATCAGCGCCACCAGCCGGTCGCGCAGGGTGGTGGCCATGTAGGCGTAGTCGGCCTTGCCGCCGGCGACGTCCAGGGAAACCAGGCTGGCGTTGCGGTCCACCGCGTGCAGTTCGCTGGCCCGTACCGACAGCCCGCCGTCGCGGGCGGGCCGCTCGATGCGGGTTTCGAGCACGGTGACTTCGCCGGCGCTGCGCTTGCCCAGGCGACGGACTTCCTCCTGGGTGAGAGCGGCATTGTCGAGCCTGACCGTGGTCACGCCGCCAGGCAGGAGCTTGTGCATCAGCCAGCGCGCACCGCCCAGGGCCGCGGGCAGCAACAAGGCCAGGTTGATGGCCATGAACACCTGCTTGC
>NZ_JBCGFQ010000193.1:0-416 GCF_040984075.1 Pseudomonas sp. I2 | reverse complement strand
GGGAATGATGATGTTCTGAACCGACGAGAGTTGGGTGAACAACCGCTGGTGCTGGTGGCTTCACCGCAAATTGCAGATATCGATTTTACTGAGCCGGGAAGACATAACGCCTGTAGCTTTATTATCAACGAACCACAATGTGTCTTCCGGCAGATATTTGAGAGCACGCTGCGCCAGCGGCGGATCACGGTGGAAAACACCATTGAGCTTATAAGTATCGAAAGCATCAAGCGTTGTGTCGCGGCAAATATCGGGGTCAGTTACCTGCCGCGCTTTGCAGTGGGAAATGAACTTGCGAGTGGCGAATTAATCGAATTGCCTTTTGGCGAACAGACGCAGACCATTACGGCAATGTGCGCTCACCATGCCGGAAAAGCGGTTAGTCCGGCGATGCACACTTTTATTCAGTGTGTTGA
>NZ_JBCGFQ010000192.1:0-417 GCF_040984075.1 Pseudomonas sp. I2 | reverse complement strand
GTGTAGCAGAATACCAACAGGCGGGGCGTGGTCGTCGCGGGCGTAAATGGTTCTCACCGTTTGGTGCGAATCTATATCTTTCAATGTACTGGCGTCTGGAGCAGGGGCCTGCGGCGGCAATAGGCTTGAGTCTGGTCATTGGAATTGTGATGGCGGAAGTGCTGCGTGAACTGGGCGCAGATAAAGTTCGTGTGAAGTGGCCTAACGACCTTTACCTACTGGATCGCAAACTGGCGGGTATTCTGGTCGAGTTAACCGGTAAAACGGGCGATGCCGCACAAATAGTGATTGGCGCTGGTATTAACATGGCAATGCGTCGTGTAGAAGAGGACGTGATAAATCAGGGATGGATCACACTACAAGAGGCCGGAATTACGCTCGACCGCAATATGCTGGCCGCAAAGCTGATTTATAAGC
>NZ_JBCGFQ010000191.1:0-418 GCF_040984075.1 Pseudomonas sp. I2 | reverse complement strand
GTATTTGCCCGGACCGGAGATCAGCAGATCCTCTTTTTCGTAAACCAGATCCTGGCGCTTGTATTCCCCCATTTCGAAATCCGGGGTTAACTGAATCGCCGTGGTCGGACAGGCTTCTTCGCACAGACCACAGAAAATGCAGCGTGAGAAGTTGATGCGGAAAAATTCCGGGTACCAGCGACCGTCTTTGGTTTCTGCTTTTTGCAGCGAGATACAGCCGACCGGGCAGGCTACCGCGCAGAGGTTACAGGCTACGCAACGCTCTTCGCCGTCCGGGTCGCGGGTCAGAACGATACGACCACGATAACGGGGCGGCAGATAGACCGGCTCTTCCGGGTACATTCGCGTTTCGCGTTTGGCGAACGCGTGCAGGCCGATCATCCAGATACTACGAACCTGGGTGCCGAAACCTACTAAC
>NZ_JBCGFQ010000190.1:0-419 GCF_040984075.1 Pseudomonas sp. I2 | reverse complement strand
CCGCGCTGCGGGCCCGCACAGAGGACGCATTTATTGCCCGTTACCGTCCGATGTATATCAGGCAGACAGGGCAGGCCACGGGGGCAGGCTGTATTGCGCGTGCTGACTTTGAAGCCCGACAACGGGCGGCGCGGACGGATGAAACCACCTATGTGGTGCAGGGCTGGCGACAGGGTAACGGTACGCTGTGGCAGCCCAACCAGCGGGTGATTGTCTTTGATCCGGTCTGTGGTTTCGACAATACCGACCTGCTTGTTTCGGAAGTCACGTTTACTCAGGACCAGAACGGCACCCTGACGGAAATCCGTGTCGGCCCGCCTGATGCTTATCTGCCTGAACCCGAAGATCCCGGCGCGCGGAAAAAGAAAAAAGCCAGAGTACAGGAGGACCCGTTCTGATGAGGGCGATTGAAACCATAC
>NZ_JBCGFQ010000189.1:0-419 GCF_040984075.1 Pseudomonas sp. I2 | reverse complement strand
ATTGAAGCCATCATGGATGGCATGAACTGGCTGAATCTGCAATGGGACGAAGGCCCCTATTTCCAGACCAAACGTTTCGATCGTTATAACAACGTAATCGATGAGATGCTGGAAGCCGGTACCGCTTACAAATGCTATTGCTCGAAAGAACGTCTGGAAGCGCTGCGCGAAGAGCAGATGGCGAAGGGTGAGAAGCCGCGTTACGATGGCCGCTGCCGCCATAGCCACGAGCACCATGCTGATGATGAGCCGTGCGTCGTGCGTTTCGCCAACCCGCAGGAAGGTTCGGTTATTTTTGACGATCAGATCCGCGGACCTATCGAGTTCAGCAACCAGGAACTGGACGATCTGATCATTCGCCGTACCGATGGTTCCCCGACCTATAACTTCTGCGTGGTGGTAGATGACTGGGATATGGC
>NZ_JBCGFQ010000188.1:0-419 GCF_040984075.1 Pseudomonas sp. I2 | reverse complement strand
AATATCACCAGTTTTTAAACCGACTTGGAACCAGTGCATTCGCTGTTCACTACTACCATGAGTAAAGCTATCCGGAACGACCTGTCCAGTTGCCCGTTTTTGTAAGTAGTCATCTCCAATTTTTTGCGCGGCATCCATTGCTTCCTCAACGTCTCCCTGCTCTAAAAACTGAGTACGCTGTTGATTATGATTGGCCCAGATACCCGCTAAACAGTCAGCTTGTAATTCTTGACGTACAGATAACTGATTACCTTCTCTTTGACTGACTTGTGCTCGAGCCTGTTGTACTTGAGATGAGATACCAAGCAAAGTTTGAACATGATGTCCTACTTCATGGGCAACTACATAAGCTTGGGCAAAGTCTCCTGCCTGATCTTGTCTCGATAATTCTGTCTGATTTTGTTCGCCAGATATTCCCA
>NZ_JBCGFQ010000187.1:0-420 GCF_040984075.1 Pseudomonas sp. I2 | reverse complement strand
TAAATACTAAAAAAACGCAATCCAAAATTACATCTACCAATAAACACCAACACAATAACCAACAAAATTATATGGAAGAACTAAAAACAAATTATACGAATTAACTTAAAAAAAAATAACCCTCACGAAGAATAATAAGTATAAAATCTCCCTGTACTCCGGATAAAACAAAACAGACCGATAAGGGGAAATTTATTCGCTCACTCTACTTTCGTAATTTTAAAGGCGCTGCCGAGACCATTCGCGAAAATAATGACATCGGTTACTTTTTTTACTTTTTGTGGTCGAGTGTGTTTTGATGTGATAGGTGTTGTAGAGTTTGTTGTTTTGATTCTCGGTTTTTTATATGGGTCTTAGTGCGTTTTTTTACTGTTTTTTTTCTACTATGTTTTTTGGTAATTTTTAATAAGTTTTTTTTTT
>NZ_JBCGFQ010000186.1:0-421 GCF_040984075.1 Pseudomonas sp. I2 | reverse complement strand
ATACAGGAGCAGAGAGCATTCAGCCCCCTCCCTGCTCCAGCACACCAGGCCATCATGCTGATGACTGAACCGCCATGGTCTTACCCGGTGACCTGCAATCCTGCAGGCATCAACATACCGCAGTCAAGACAGGGCACAATGCAGGCATACTGGCCGTGCATCCCACTGTGCGTTTTTCCTGGAAGCTCAGCAAATCATCCCGTTAACCGCGAAAGTCATTCACCATCTGTGGCCAACACCTTTCTGCCATCCGGCTCCCGTTTCCTAATCGCATTTAGCAGTGTGAAGCTGGCGCCGGGTTATACAGACAGCTGCAGTCTCATCCTGCCGGGCTAAACCTGCAGTACACAGGGGAACGGATACCGTCAGGTAACATGACCGTCTCAGCACCCGATTGAGATTTTCGTAAGGGGTATAGAGC
>NZ_JBCGFQ010000185.1:0-421 GCF_040984075.1 Pseudomonas sp. I2 | reverse complement strand
CTCAATGCCTCTGCGGAGGCATTTTTTACGTCCGTCTGGCAAAACTGACAAACAAGCTGGCAAAAGCAAACAAACGCCCCGGCGCCGCTGGCTGGTAGCTTAAGGGTAACAAAGCCGACATTCGCAGCGGCAAGAGACAACACAACAATAAGATGAGGTCACAATGGCAAACGGCTTGAAATTTTCTCCTCGTAAAACCGCGCTGGCGCTGGCCGTGGCGGTGGTTTGCGCCTGGCAATCACCGGTCTTCGCTCACGGTAGCGAAGCCCACATGGTACCGCTGGATAAAACGCTGCAGGAATTCGGCGCTGATGTGCAGTGGGATGACTACGCGCAAATGTTCACCCTGATAAAAGACGGCGCTTACGTCAAAGTAAAGCCCGGCGCCAAAACGGCGATCGTCAACGGTAAATCCCTTGAC
>NZ_JBCGFQ010000184.1:0-421 GCF_040984075.1 Pseudomonas sp. I2 | reverse complement strand
CACTTTATGTGCGTGGTTTTGTTGTTATGAAAACTAAATCTCTTATTTTTATCATCCTCCCTGTCGATGTGGTTACAGCTCGCTGTCCGCTAAAACCAGCCTCATAAGCAAATCCATCTTTATCCTTTATTTCCACAAATCCTTCATCAAATACTCTGCACCAAAGAGCCAGATATGTTTGAGACAATGGCTGGCCCGTACCTCCGAGGTAATCGAGGATCCGACTGATATATGTCAGCGTTCTTGGCACTGTTGTATACCCGTCATGTTCATGGCGATTCCATACCTTGAGTTGTTCAAGCTCGTCTCCCCATAGCTCTTCTAACAAAGTTTTCCTTTTTGCAGCAAGAGTTCTCCTTCCTGACTTCTTCGCTCTTTCTGAACCACTATTTTTTACTGTTGACGGTGGCGCTATTGGTAG
>NZ_JBCGFQ010000183.1:0-424 GCF_040984075.1 Pseudomonas sp. I2 | reverse complement strand
CTGCGGAGGTGATCTTGCCTTCCTGGGCCAGGGCCCGCAGCGAGCCCAGAGGCACGCCCATCCCGTCGGCGATGGCCTGCGCCAGTCGCGGCGTCTGCTCGATGACGGAGTTGAACTCCTCGCCACGCAGTTGCCCCGAGGCGAAGGCCTGCCCGAGCTGCAATAGTGCACCGGCCGCCGCCTCGCTGGACGCTCCGGAAAGCGACACGGCCTGGCCGATGGCGTCGGTGGCCGCCAGCACGTCCGCCTGCGAACGCCCCAGCGCCTGCACCGACGGGGCCAGCCGCGCGTAGAGCGTGACGGTCTCTGCCAGCGGCGCGCGGTTGCGCTGCGCGATCTCGAACAGCGCGGCATCGGCGCGGTTGAACTCCTCCTGCGTGGTCACCGCGAGCTTGAGGCGCGCCTGCAGGTTCTTGTACTGGTC
>NZ_JBCGFQ010000182.1:0-424 GCF_040984075.1 Pseudomonas sp. I2 | reverse complement strand
CTTTTGTACTTCCTGTTTCGATTTAGTTGGCAATTTAGGTAGCAAACATGCAGACCCCGCACATTCTTATCGTTGAAGACGAGTTGGTAACACGCAACACGTTAAAGAGCATTTTCGAAGCAGAAGGCTACGATGTCTTTGAAGCGACCGATGGCGCAGAGATGCATCAGATCCTTTCTGAAAATGATATCAACCTGGTGATTATGGATATCAACCTGCCGGGCAAAAACGGGCTTCTTCTGGCGCGCGAACTGCGTGAACAGGCGAACGTCGCGTTGATGTTCCTGACAGGCCGTGACAACGAGGTTGATAAAATTCTTGGTCTGGAAATCGGCGCGGATGACTACATCACCAAGCCGTTCAACCCTCGCGAGTTAACCATTCGTGCACGCAACCTGCTGTCCCGCACCATGAATCTGGGTAC
>NZ_JBCGFQ010000181.1:0-425 GCF_040984075.1 Pseudomonas sp. I2 | reverse complement strand
GCGTCAGCGTCGGCATCCGCATCCGCGTCGGCATCGGCATCGGCATCGGCGTCGGCGTCGGCGTCGGCATCAGCATCGGCGTCAGCATCCGCGTCAGCGTCAGCGTCAGCGTCAGCGTCAGCGTCAGCGTCAGCGTCAGCGTCAGCATCCGCATCCGCATCCGCATCCGCATCCGCGTCAGCGTCAGCATCCGCATCCGCATCGGCGTCAGCATCGGCGTCAGCATCGGCGTCAGCGTCAGCGTCAGCGTCGGCATCGGCGTCGGCGTCGGCGTCGGCGTCGGCATCGGCATCGGCATCGGCGTCAGCGTCAGCGTCGGCATCCGCATCCGCGTCAGCATCAGCATCAGCATCAGCGTCGGCATCCGCGTCCGCGGCCGCGGGGGGGGCGGGGGGGGCGGGGGGGGGGGGGGGGGGGGGGGGGGC
>NZ_JBCGFQ010000180.1:0-427 GCF_040984075.1 Pseudomonas sp. I2 | reverse complement strand
CCTTCGCGGACCACGGTGATCAGCGCGCTGGAAGAAGAGGAGGCGACCTGCTCAGAATCATAGGTGATGCGTGACAGCAGCGTTCCGGTAGACTGCTTGTCAAAGAAGGCCACCGGCATACCCATCATGTGGCCGAACAGGCGACGACGCATGGTCATCACCACTTTGCCGGAACACCAGGAAATACAATAGCTCGAGATGTAGCTGGTGATCCCACGCAGCACCATCAGGCCGATAACCACCAGCGGCATCCATAGCAGCACTGAGCGATCCGTTTTACCAAAACCATCATCCAATACCGGTTTAAGAAGCGATAACATGAAGGTGTCACTGCCCGCGTTAAGCACCAACGCCACCGCCGCTACGATTAGCCCGGCTTTAAACGGCGCGATAATCGGCCAAAGTCGGCGGAAGGTCTGCCACGTGG
>NZ_JBCGFQ010000179.1:0-427 GCF_040984075.1 Pseudomonas sp. I2 | reverse complement strand
TAAGAAACCATATAGGCCTGGGCGTCAGCGGCGGTCAGGGCGGCTTCGCCGAGCATATCGTAGGAGTAGCGGAACCCTTTTTCTTCCAGCTTGCGGGCGTTGGCCAGCGCTTCGGCGATGGTTTCCCCGGTGACGAACTGCTCGCCCATCAGGCGCATCGCCATATCCACGCCTTTGCGGATCAGCGGTTCGCCGCTCTTGCCGATGATGCGGTTCAGGGAGCGGGAGAGGCTGGTCTCGTTATGGGTCGACACCAGTTTTCCGGTGAACAGCAGCCCCCAGGTGGCGGCGTTGACGAACAGCGACGGGCTGCGGCCGATGTGCGACTGCCAGTTGCCGTTGCTGATTTTGTCGCGGATCAGCGCATCGCGGGTGGCTTTATCCGGAATACGCAGCAGGGCTTCCGCCAGGCACATCAGCGCCACCC
>NZ_JBCGFQ010000178.1:0-427 GCF_040984075.1 Pseudomonas sp. I2 | reverse complement strand
TTCCTGAACCGCGCCGGTAAAATCATCCTGCCACTGATGATCATCGTCTGGGCTCTGTCGACCTTCCCCTATCCGCCGGAAGGCGCGACCGGACCGGCCATCGACTATTCGTTCGCCGGTATGCTGGGCAAGGCGCTACACCCGATCTTCGCCCCCATCGGCTTTACGTGGCAGATGGTCGTGGCTCTGATCCCGGGCATGGCCGCGCGTGAAGTGGCCGTGGCCGTTCTGGGTACTGTCTATTCGGTGGCGGGAGCCGAAGAAAACGTCGGCGCTCTGGCTTCGGTGCTGGCCGCTGACTGGTCGCTGGCGACGGGCCTGTCGGTCCTCGCGTGGTATATTTTCGCGCCGCAGTGCCTGCCTACCATCGGCGTCGTCCAGCGCGAGACCGGCTCCAAGAAGTGGACGGCGATCTTCGTGATCTACC
>NZ_JBCGFQ010000177.1:0-429 GCF_040984075.1 Pseudomonas sp. I2 | reverse complement strand
TTCCCGTGCTTTACAACAGAGGTGTAACTTAACTTACCACTGTTAATCATCTTGTAAATAGTAGGGCGACTAACCTTAACAAGCCGTGCTGCTTCACTAATAGACACTCTGGCCATCAGTTACCATCCTGTAATGCATCCAGTCTCAAGGACAGTGTACGGAAAAGATGCTCCGCATCATCGTGGAGTTTCTCACAAAGGTCGGCCTCTACATCGAGATCAAGCTCGTTAAGCTTCTCCAGCAGGAGCAGAGACTGATTCTGGATGAATTTAGCCATGTTCAGCGCTGTTTTCTGTTGTTTCGTCATAAGAGGCCTCAGAGCGTCAGTGCTCAGTGTAAAACCGGTAAGGGGGTCGGATGTACGAATGGTTCAGAGAACGGATCTGAGGTAATCCTGTAGTTATTTTGTAGTTTATCTGTAGTCATCGC
>NZ_JBCGFQ010000176.1:0-430 GCF_040984075.1 Pseudomonas sp. I2 | reverse complement strand
CAAGATGAGTATCCGGCAGCTCGCCACCTTCCAGAACACCAACGCCATAGCAGAAAAAAGTGAGCGGTCGCTTCGCTGTAATACGCGGATCAAGCTGACGCAGTGAACCAGCTGCCGCATTACGTGGGTTAGCAAAAACTTTCCCGCCCGTGCGTCGCGCATCTTCGTTAATCTTTTCGAACCCCGCCTGCGGCAGGAACACTTCACCACGCACTTCCAGACGCGCCGGGATATTCTCTCCGTGCAGCTTCAGCGGAATAGCGCGAATAGTACGCACATTAGACGTGATATCTTCCCCGGTGGTGCCATCGCCACGGGTCGCGGCACTGACTAAAACGCCATTTTCATACAGAATACTGACGGCAAGGCCATCCAGCTTCAGCTCACAGCACCAGGTGACTTTCTCGTTGTTTTTCAGACGGTCCTGCAC
>NZ_JBCGFQ010000175.1:0-432 GCF_040984075.1 Pseudomonas sp. I2 | reverse complement strand
AACCAGTACCGTGAGGGAAAGGTGAAAAGCACCCCGGAAGGGGAGTGAAATAGAACCTGAAACCGTGTGCTTACAAGTAGTCAGAGCCCGTTAATGGGTGATGGCGTGCCTTTTGTAGAATGAACCGGCGAGTTACGATTTGATGCAAGGTTAAGCAGTAAATGTGGAGCCGTAGCGAAAGCGAGTCTGAATAGGGCGTTTAGTATTTGGTCGTAGACCCGAAACCAGGTGATCTACCCTTGGTCAGGTTGAAGTTCAGGTAACACTGAATGGAGGACCGAACCGACTTACGTTGAAAAGTGAGCGGATGAACTGAGGGTAGCGGAGAAATTCCAATCGAACCTGGAGATAGCTGGTTCTCTCCGAAATAGCTTTAGGGCTAGCCTCAAGTGATGATTATTGGAGGTAGAGCACTGTTTGGACGAGGGGCCC
>NZ_JBCGFQ010000174.1:0-433 GCF_040984075.1 Pseudomonas sp. I2 | reverse complement strand
AGCGTGAGTGTGTCGCATTACGCGCTGACCCGTGAAGCACCTGACGGTGAAAACAGCGTTGCGTTTCAGGCCATCCAGGCAGAAAAAGAACGTCTTGAATCCCTGCTGCCGGAAAACTGGCGAAAGGATATGACCACCTTCTTTACGCTCGATGGCGCAACCCTGATGGCGCTGATGGCTTTCTGCACCGCCTGTTCAATAGATGGTGTACAGGGCAAGGATGAATTTGGTCGTAAACACCAGAGTTCGCTGGATGGGGTGGAAAACGCCATTCAGTTTGACCTTCGTGACTGGTGGAAACCGACGGCTGATAACCTTTTCTCGCACATGAAGCTGCCACACATTGTACAGGCACTCTCTCAGGCCGGACTGGCTGGCGCAGCACAGGACGCCGCGAAGATGAAGAAAAAGGATGCCGCTGAACATGCAGAGC
>NZ_JBCGFQ010000173.1:0-433 GCF_040984075.1 Pseudomonas sp. I2 | reverse complement strand
GATCACAGCCAATCCGAACAATAGAAGTTGGCCGGTTGGGCCAAACCTAATCGTCGGCGTCTCGATAAACATGTCGAGTAGCATCAGTCCGATGAATGATATCATCGGTAACGCAGCAAGGACAATGTATGTCACCACGTTTTTGACTTTGCTCTCTTTCGAGCGAACCGACATGTGGCGGAACGCTTGCGAGGCTGCCAGCAAGAACAGGACCGCGACGAACGGGAACCCCATTACCTGAACCGTTGAGAATGTCATCTCACCTTGAATAAAATTGGCGATGATGATGTAAGCGAACACGTTCGGAATAATCATCGCGATGATTTTCATCAACCCTGTCCCATCGAACGCCATCTCGCGTCCAAGGTGTTGCATATAGGCTTTTGGGCTTTGACCGACGACATCGTCCACGCTTTTACCTGCCCGTTCAGCT
>NZ_JBCGFQ010000172.1:0-433 GCF_040984075.1 Pseudomonas sp. I2 | reverse complement strand
CGACGGAGCCGAACAGGATCGCATCCGCCTGCTCGCATCCGGCGACGGTCGCCTGCGGCAGGGGAGTTCCCTGACGGTCGATGGCCGCCCCGCCAACGTCATACTGGCTGGTGGTAATGTGCATGGCAAAACGTTGGCGTACGGCTTCCAGTACTTTCATCGCCTGGTTCATCACTTCCGGGCCAATGCCATCACCCGGCAAAACGGCAATATGGTAATTCTTCGACATTACACGGTTTCCTTATTGTTCTCTTTATTCTGAGCTTTGCGTTGCAATTCTTTTTCGACTTCGGCGGCGCGCCAGATGTTGTTCAGCACGTGAACCATCGCTTTGGCTGACGACTCTACGATATCCGTTGCCAGACCAACGCCATGGAAGCGGCGGCCATTGTAGTCAACGACGATATCCACCTGGCCCAGGGCGTCTTTGCCG
>NZ_JBCGFQ010000171.1:0-434 GCF_040984075.1 Pseudomonas sp. I2 | reverse complement strand
TGTTTGTCCTGGTCGCGCAGATATTGATCGGTGGTTTTAAACTGATTCACCAACCCTTCTGATTTCCCAATCAGCGCCTGGCGCGCTGCCGGGTCTTCCGCGTTACTCACCAGCGTTTGCAGGCTGGTGAAGAAATCCTGCATCTGTGTTGCCAGCGAAGAGGTCCTGGTGGAGAGCATATTGTCGATTTTCGACATCTGCTCATAGCGGGCAGTCAGGCCGCTACAGTGCGTCTGCGCAGCACGTAACTGGTTGGTAATAAACGCATCATACTCACGCTGCACACCAGAAACGTAGACGCCATTGCCAACCCAGCCGCCAGCGCCCAACGTGCTAGTGGCCTGCGCCATAATAGTGGTTTGGCGGGGATATCCGGCAACGTTATAGCTGGAGATATTATTACTTGCCGTATTTAACGCCGCCTGGGCCGCGTT
>NZ_JBCGFQ010000170.1:0-434 GCF_040984075.1 Pseudomonas sp. I2 | reverse complement strand
CGCTTTAACTGCAATCGGGATTTCAGGTCAGGCATCTATTGATAAAGTTGCAGGCCCAGTTGGTGAAGCTCTCATTATGACAGCTATTGGTCTTGCGGTCGCAGTACCTGCTGTACTGGGTTACAACTGGTTGACTCGTCGTAATAAAGCAGTGATGGAAAATGTTCGTTCATTTGGTTCCGATTTACATGCAGTTTTATTAAGCGGAGAAATTAATACCAACAATTCAATTAATCGCAGCATTAAATAATCAGGAGCAGACATTATGGGTATGAGTGTTGGTTCTGAAGATGATGACGAAATGATTGGAACGATTAACACGACACCTCTCGTAGATGTCATGTTGGTTTTACTTATTATTTTTCTTATTACTATTCCGGTAGTTACACATACAGTTCCAGTGAAACTACCAGAAGAAAAAAATACTCCGTACG
>NZ_JBCGFQ010000169.1:0-434 GCF_040984075.1 Pseudomonas sp. I2 | reverse complement strand
CACAACGTATTGCCACTTGGTCAGAGTTTCCCCCACAACATCAGTGCGAACGTGCTTAATGCTCGCTACGGCTCTCTCATGTTGCCGGTGATTCCGTTGTTGTTCTTTCAGGAATGAGTCATCAGATAGCCCCAGAAACTCGCTCAAAAGCACTCAGACGCGTGAAACGGGTTTTAGATGCCCGTCAGGGCATGGAAGGCGCGAATAACGCTTACAGAGCGTTTCAGGAGGTCAGGCGCGCCGATACCTAACTAGGGGATTTCATGTCGCTGGGAACCGAGTCATCCCCTGCAAAGCCAATTCGCACGGAACAGTAAGCCACTCGGTTGGTAGATGGTCGTAGACCGTCAGTGCTACAGCAATGGGGGTCTCCCCAGACGGTTTCCTGTTGCGCTCAAGGCTCTGCCGGAACCGTAGCAGCAAGGATAAAAAAC
>NZ_JBCGFQ010000168.1:0-436 GCF_040984075.1 Pseudomonas sp. I2 | reverse complement strand
TTTCTTCCATCTTCGAGATGAGCGGACGAAGATGTTCACGCTCAGCGCCGATGACTTCGATGTCACTGCCTGTGATTGCTCCTGCAACGAGGAACGTACCCGCTTCGATGCGGTCAGGAATGATTGAATGCTCAGCACCATGAAGCTTCTCAACGCCTTCAATGCGAATCGTTTCTGTGCCGGCACCGCGCACGTGTGCGCCCATACCGTACAAGAAGTTGGCGAGGTCAACGATTTCAGGCTCTTTAGCAACGTTCTCGATAATCGTCGTACCTTCTGCGAGGACAGCAGCCATCATGATGTTCTCTGTCGCGCCGACAGATGGGAAGTCCAAGTAAATCTTCGCACCTTTCAAGCGACCGTCAACTGAAGCTTCAACGAAACCGTTGCCGATGACCGTTTTCGCACCCATCGCTTCAAATCCTTTTAAGTGGAG
>NZ_JBCGFQ010000167.1:0-436 GCF_040984075.1 Pseudomonas sp. I2 | reverse complement strand
GCACCTGATACCTCATTGGATCCCCCTGGTCGCCAGCCTCGGCCTGCTCGCCGGCGGCTCGTCCGCGTCCGCCGCCGAGGAAGCCTTCGACCTCTGGAACGAATGCGCCAAGGCCTGCGTGCTCGACCTCAAGGACGGCGTGCGTTCCAGCCGCATGAGCGTCGACCCGGCCATCGCCGACACCAACGGCCAGGGCGTGCTGCACTACTCCATGGTCCTGGAGGGCGGCAACGACGCGCTCAAGCTGGCCATCGACAACGCCCTCAGCATCACCAGCGACGGCCTGACCATCCGCCTCGAAGGCGGCGTCGAGCCGAACAAGCCGGTGCGCTACAGCTACACGCGCCAGGCGCGCGGCAGTTGGTCGCTGAACTGGCTGGTACCGATCGGCCACGAGAAGCCTTCGAACATCAAGGTGTTCATCCACGAACTGAAC
>NZ_JBCGFQ010000166.1:0-437 GCF_040984075.1 Pseudomonas sp. I2 | reverse complement strand
CCTGCCCTACGAACTGCTGGAGAAGGTCTCGAACCGCATCATCAACGAGATCGCCGGTATCTCCAGGGTCACCTACGACGTGTCGAGCAAGCCGCCGGCGACTATCGAGTGGGAGTGAAGCCACTTCTTCCCTGGTGATTCATCCGAAAGACAACGGCCGTAAGGCCGATGTCTGTTAAGGCTCCGCCAAATGAAGTCTGTATAGCGTTGGCTGGTGGTCCGGCAACTGTTTAACGGCCGTTTTACGGTTGAATCGGCCCGTCGATCATGAGATATACTGCTTCGCTTTAATGATGCTTTGCTAATTGTCATGGCAGCTTTTCAGTGAAAAGTGTCGGTTTCTCGGGGCTGTCGAAATTTCGCAGCATTTTTGGGGTTTCATTGTTTCAGAGGCGAGTTTCGGGATGAAAATAAAGGCCGCGTTGATTGTTGATGAT
>NZ_JBCGFQ010000165.1:0-440 GCF_040984075.1 Pseudomonas sp. I2 | reverse complement strand
GTCCCATGTGGTCGTAATAGCCATGCATCAGCAACAGGCTGCCGCGCGCTTCCGGCAGCAGCCAGGCCTGCACCGCCAGGCGGCGCCCGTCGACCGCCATGCTGCCGAGCCGCGCTTGCAGGCGCGGATGGCGGGAGCGCAGGTCCAGGCCGTAGTAGGCCTGGTAGGCGAGGACGGCGGCGGCCGCCTCGGCCGCGGCCAAGGGTCGCAGGTGCTGGCGCAGGTAATCGGGGTTGAAGGCTTCTGACATCGGCGGTTCCGGGCTGCAATCGATTCGTGGCCGGGCCACGGGCGAAACCCAGGGATATTCAGCTGCGCGCGAACACATGGCAAGCTTGGCACCCGTTTTCCGTGTGAATGCCATGACTCCCCGCCGCAAGACGCTCCTCGTCAGCCTGGTCGGCCTGCTCTGGGCCGGCGGCCTGCTCGCCGCCTACTGG
>NZ_JBCGFQ010000164.1:0-440 GCF_040984075.1 Pseudomonas sp. I2 | reverse complement strand
GCGCAGGGACGTGCTTGTCTGGCGGTGATGGTGAGTTTCCTGACCTGGAACTATTTCATCAATGCGATGGGAATGACCTGGGGAAGCTACTTCGGCGTCGATTTCACTCAGGACGCGGTGGCAGGTAGCGGTCTGACAATGATGGCTGGGATTAAAACCCTCGATACCAGCATTATCGGCGCAATTATCATTTCCGGCATTGTGACGGCGCTGCATAACCGTCTGTTCGATAAAAAACTGCCGGTTTTTCTCGGCATTTTCCAGGGGACGTCTTATGTGGTGATTATCGCCTTCCTGGTGATGATCCCCTGTGCCTGGCTGACGTTGCTCGGCTGGCCAAAAGTACAAATGGGGATTGAATCTCTGCAAGCGTTCCTGCGTTCGGCGGGTGCACTTGGGGTCTGGGTTTACACCTTCCTCGAACGTATTCTGATCCCAAC
>NZ_JBCGFQ010000163.1:0-440 GCF_040984075.1 Pseudomonas sp. I2 | reverse complement strand
CATCTGGTGAACTTGTTCTACATCTTCATCATAGAACGGTGACCTTAGAACACCACAAGGATTCCATTAGAAAATGATGAGAATCTGCGAAAGTTTTATTATTTTGTGACGTAAAAGACGCTACCGTCCGGGGCGTTCGCATAACTGCCGATCACCCATCCGTTCAAGTCCGCTACTTCCTTGGCGATGGCAAGTCCAAGTCCACTCCCGCTTCGATCTCGCGCTTCATCAAGTCGATAGAAACGGTCGAATAAACGCGCCCGATCCACCTCACTCAGTGTCACTCCACGGTCGCGTACTTCGATGCGGTTCGGGGTCATCGTCACATGCGTATCGGTCGCATATTTTAAACTGTTATCGATGAAGATGACGATGAGTCGTTGCAATGAATCGCGATGTCCGTGCCACATCCCCATCGCCTCGATTGGTACGTGTATGCC
>NZ_JBCGFQ010000162.1:0-441 GCF_040984075.1 Pseudomonas sp. I2 | reverse complement strand
GTACTCAATATCGAAGCGATCCGTAACCCGGAAGCCACCGAAGATGATGTGATTGCAGGCGTGCGCGTGACGGGCTCCGCCGATGAACCTAAGGCAGAAATCTTCTCTGACCCGGCCATGTCGCAACAGGAAGCGCTCTCTTACCTCCTGCGCGGCCAGGGTCTGGATAGCCAACAGGGCGATGGTGCGGCAATGACATCAATGTTAGTCGGTCTGGGGGTTGCACAAAGTGGTCAGGTTGTGGGTAAAATCGGCGAGACGTTTGGCGTAAGCAATCTGGCGCTGGACACTCAGGGCGTGGGTGACTCTTCGCAGGTAGTGGTCAGCGGCTATGTACTGCCGGGTCTACAGGTAAAATATGGCGTGGGGATCTTTGACTCACTGGCTACACTCACGTTACGTTATCGCCTGATGCCTAAGCTATATCTGGAAGCAGTGTCC
>NZ_JBCGFQ010000161.1:0-441 GCF_040984075.1 Pseudomonas sp. I2 | reverse complement strand
GAGTAAAAGCCCGAGCGATTATCGGGCTTTACTTCACGCAGTCGCGGCTTAGTCCGCGACGTGCGGATTCACACAGTTCTTCTCAACCTTTCCTTGTAACGCATCAATCAAATTATCCACGGCACAGGCGGCCATGCCATAACGCGTCTCATGGGTGGCAGATCCAATATGCGGTACTGCGACGACGTTGGCCATTGAGAGCAACGGCGAATCTACGGACAGTGGCTCTTGTTCGAAGACATCCAGCCCGGCGGAGTGAATTTCGCCTTTCTGCAATGCAGCAATCAGTGCATTTTCATCAACCACCGGGCCACGTCCGGCATTAATGAAAATGGCGGAGGATTTCATTTTGGCGAATTGTTCTGCGCCAAACAGATGATGCGTCTCATCAGTTAACGGCAGGATCAGGCAAACGAAATCTGACTCTTGTAACAGAGTATC
>NZ_JBCGFQ010000160.1:0-443 GCF_040984075.1 Pseudomonas sp. I2 | reverse complement strand
GGCCTAAGCTATGAAGAGATAGCCGCCATCATGGATTGTCCGGTCGGCACGGTTCGTTCACGAATTTTCCGTGCGCGAGAAGCCATTGATAATAAAGTTCAACCGCTTATCAGGCGTTGACGATAGCGGGATACTGGAAAAGGTATTAGGCATGCAGAAAGAAAAACTTTCCGCTTTAATGGATGGTGAAACGCTGGATAATGAGCTGCTCGATGAGTTGTCTCATTCTCCCGAAATGCAACAGACCTGGGAGAGCTATCATCTTATCCGCGACACGCTGCGCGGTGATACCAGTGAAGTTCTCCATTTCGATATCTCAGCACGCGTTATGGCGGCCATTGAGAACGAACCTGTTCATCAGACCACGCCGCTGATTCCTGAAGCGCAGCCTGCACCTCACCAGTGGCAGAAAATGCCGTTCTGGCACAAGGTGCGTCCATGGG
>NZ_JBCGFQ010000159.1:0-443 GCF_040984075.1 Pseudomonas sp. I2 | reverse complement strand
ATGCTATTCACCGTCGGCGTCAGCCAGGAGGGGCGAACCGCTTCGATCGGGTCGATCGCTTCCCGCCAATCCGGCACATGCTGGTTAAGATAGGTCATCAGCGGCAGCGGTTCGCCGAAGTTAACGTAACCCTGGCCCAGGTTGCGCAGCTTGCTCAAGCCACGCACCATCAGCGGCAGACTCTCTTTCTCTTTAGTGGCGCCGCGCAGCTCTTTGGCGTAGGTTCCTACCTCCATCACGTGCTCATAGCCGATGTAAATCGGCACCAGGGTGATCGGTCGGGTTCCGCCGCGCAGCATCGCCTGGATGGTCATCGACAGCGTACCGGTCTTCGGATCGAGCAGGCGGCCGGTACGGGAGCGGCCGCCTTCGACGAAATACTCCACGGAATAGCCGCGGCTGAACAGTTCGCCAAGGTATTCGCGGAACACGGTGGAATAGAG
>NZ_JBCGFQ010000158.1:0-446 GCF_040984075.1 Pseudomonas sp. I2 | reverse complement strand
GGCATAAAGGTGGTCGGGCGATGGTGTTGCGGCCAGTTAAACTCAATCCCGCCAGAGATCCACGGTCCCAGCAGCCCCACCAGCGCAGGTTTAATGACTTCATTGTGATAGACAAAATCGCGCTGTTTCACTTTATCCCATGCGCGATGCACCCGACCGCCCAGTTCCGGCAGGATCATCACTTTGATGTAGTCGTTTTCCAGCCACACCGCCTGCCAGGATTTCAGGGTTTTCTGTTCACTCAGCGTATCGGTCACGCCGTAGGGATAAACCGCGCCGGACGATCCCTGATAAACGCGATTTTCCAGGAACATGGGATGTATATCCTGCGGCCCGGTTTCATAGGTCGGGATCTCAACGCGCTCTTGCCACACTTTTACTGGAGTCATGGTGCCCTCAATATTAACAAGACATACTGAATTAAAAGATTTGTGGCAGTGTATTGA
>NZ_JBCGFQ010000157.1:0-447 GCF_040984075.1 Pseudomonas sp. I2 | reverse complement strand
CCTGTGTTCCCTTTCTTTTGCAACTTGCTGACTAGCCCGGTCAAGCCCTCCAGCTGCTTGCTCAAGCCGTCCACTTGCTGCGTTAAGCCGTTCACCTGCCTCGTCAATCGCTCTGCTGCTGCCCTGCTGATCTCGGCCTCTTGTTTGGTGCTCTCGTACATGCTCGCCAAGTTCGCGTAGCTTTCCTGCCATGCCTTGTGCTGCTGCTCGTATGCGCTCTGCAAAGCCTCGAACGCGCAGAGCAATTCCCGCTCCAATCCCGTCATTTAGTACCCCTTCGGCACGATCCAATAGGTATCCTTCCCCCAAACGGTTGGATTGGGGTCGGAGATCTGCACGCAAAGGTGCTCCAATTTCTTCCCGCACTGGGTCAGCTTTAGCTTGCCGCCCTTCTCTGCCAAGGCTTGGAGAGTGGCTTGCCGCTCCGCTATCAATTCCCCCTGATAC
>NZ_JBCGFQ010000156.1:0-447 GCF_040984075.1 Pseudomonas sp. I2 | reverse complement strand
GAAATGTAGGCGGTGCGAATGAACATTCTGTTAGCGTTTAAAGCCGAACCGGATGCCGGAATGCTGGCGGAAAAAGAGTGGCAGGCGGCGGCTCAGGGTAAAAGCGGACCGGATATTTCGCTACTGCGAAGTTTACTCGGTGCTGATGAACAGGCCGCTGCCGCGCTGCTGTTGGCGCAGAGAAAAAACGGTACGCCGATGTCTTTAACCGCGTTGAGCATGGGGGATGAACGGGCATTGCACTGGCTGCGCTATCTCATGGCTCTTGGGTTTGAGGAAGCTGTATTGCTGGAGACGGCGGCAGATCTGCGCTTTGCGCCGGAATTTGTCGCTCGCCATATTGCCGAATGGCAGCATCAGAATCCGCTGGATCTGATAATTACCGGCTGCCAAAGCAGCGAAGGGCAGAATGGGCAAACGCCATTTTTGCTGGCGGAAATGCTGGGC
>NZ_JBCGFQ010000155.1:0-448 GCF_040984075.1 Pseudomonas sp. I2 | reverse complement strand
CGATTGGCCAGGTGTCCACATTTTCAGGTGTCCCCTTTTTCAGCATCGCGTCCGCGTACTCGGCAGAGAGGATCGAGGCGAAGTCCATTCCCCAGTCGGCCAGGAACGCCGCGTTGGGTTCGCTCAGCGTGAACTGAACGTGATAATCGTCGATTTTTTTCACATCCTGAATGAGCTTGTCGAGGCCCACGTCATTAAAGTATTCGTAATTGCCCTGGGAAACATTGTGATAGGGATGCTTAGGGTCTTTCTGACGCATAACGGAGAAAGTAACGTCATCAGCGTTAAAATCACGGGTCGGTTTGAAGTATTTATTGCTGTTGAATTTCACCCCTTTACGCAGGGTAAACGTGTATGTTTTGCCGTCTGGCGAAATGGTCCACGACTCGGCCAGAGAAGGCACCGGCGTGTTTTTTACCGGGTCGAAGTTAATCAGACGGTTATACAG
>NZ_JBCGFQ010000154.1:0-448 GCF_040984075.1 Pseudomonas sp. I2 | reverse complement strand
GATCAAGATCGTATTCATGCTTTTTCTCCCGGTGCCTCGAGGGCGTGAACAAGAGAGATCGCTTTCCTCGCCATTGCGGACCGGTGGTCAGCGATGGATCGAGAGCGCCGTACCCGGATGGGGTAACAGCGCTGCCGATTGAGCTCTATGCAACTACCGAGTCGACGTCGCGCGACCACGGTTGATGACGGGCTTGATCGATAATGAAGTAGCCCATGTGCCCTGGCGTTTCGAAAGCGTCGTGATACTCCCTTTCGGGCACAAGCCAATAGGTTTCGGTCCCGGCGTGCTCACCGCACGGCGATCTCCCGCCAAGTGTAGCTACCAGTCCGACCATTCCCTCCGGAACCCGCTTGTCCCAACTTCCGACCGCGGACAGGACGAGCAGCTCGTTTCGATGCTGCTCAAGAAACGCCTCGCGGCGGCGCGTGTAGCTAGTTTCCGGGGA
>NZ_JBCGFQ010000153.1:0-451 GCF_040984075.1 Pseudomonas sp. I2 | reverse complement strand
GTTTTGGCATAGTCTGATTTGGCTTTTTCAGTGACCTGAACTGCACTTGCTGCCGCCTGGGTTTGTGTTGAAAAGCCAAAACCGAGGCCTGCTGCCAAGGAAAGCGCCAGCATCTGTGTTGTTTTAATAAAAGTACGCATAACCGTTCCTTTGTTCATTTTATTGTTATAAAAAGCAATCATTGCTCGGGAGTATTGATGCACGATAAATATTGAAGTTGGATGTCTCGATCGTGCAGACCTAATCTTCAATCACGCGCAAAAATTATTATTTTGAAGCAGAAGAATTTTTTCATGCTGATGAGCCAATTCCATGTCATTTCGGGCCATGCCCGATGAGCATTTATGAGTCCATAAATTTGCAATTTATATACGTATGTATTTTATTTTTAACTCCTTGAAATATAAGATTGATGAATGTTTAGGTTGAAATAGTTAGAAACAAATAACAA
>NZ_JBCGFQ010000152.1:0-455 GCF_040984075.1 Pseudomonas sp. I2 | reverse complement strand
ACTCATCCAAGTTCGAGATCATCGAAGCCGGTCTGAAATGCGTTCAGGGCAAGTCGATCGTCAATTCGATTTCGCTGAAGGAAGGCGAGGAGAAGTTTCTCCAACAGGCGCGGCTCGTCCACAATTACGGTGCGGCGGTCGTGGTCATGGCCTTTGACGAGGTCGGGCAGGCGGACACCTATCAGCGCAAGGTGGAGATCTGCTCGCGCGCCTACAAGCTTTTGACCGAGAAGGCGGGCCTCTCGCCGGAAGACATCATCTTCGACCCGAACGTGTTTGCGGTGGCGACGGGTATCGAGGAGCACAATAATTACGGGGTGGACTTCATCGAAGCCACCAAGACCATCCGCGAAACCATGCCGCTGACGCATATTTCCGGCGGCGTTTCCAACCTGTCCTTCTCCTTCCGCGGCAATGAGCCGGTGCGTGAGGCGATGCATGCCGTGTTCCTCTAC
>NZ_JBCGFQ010000151.1:0-457 GCF_040984075.1 Pseudomonas sp. I2 | reverse complement strand
GGATACCGAGTTTCGCCAAGTTAATCAGTTCTGGATCTACGCTACCAAAGGCCAGGCTGGAAATAAAGATAGACATAGTAAAACCGATACCGCACAGGATCCCCACCGCCATAATTTGCTGATAAGTCGTTCCCTCAGGCAGATGCGCCAGTTTCAAACGCAGCGCCAACCAGCAGAACAGACTAAACCCCAGCGGTTTGCCAATCAGCACGCCAGCGATGATCCCCAATGGCAGAATGGAGGTCAAGCCATCCAGCGTGACACCTTGCAGTGAAACGCCAGCATTAGCAAATGCAAACAGCGGCAAAATCAGATACGCCACCCACGGGTGTAACACATGCTCCAGTAGCTTCGCTGGAGAACGCCCATGCTTCTCTTTCAAAGGAATAAAGAAGCCGACAATTACCCCCGCCAGGGTTGCGTGAACCCCCGATTTCAACACCGCAGTCCACAACAC
>NZ_JBCGFQ010000150.1:0-459 GCF_040984075.1 Pseudomonas sp. I2 | reverse complement strand
GGTGATGCTGTAGACCACGCGCAGGCCGTTGTTGCGGCTCTTCAGACGGGTTTGCAGCAGATAGTCGGCAAAGCGCGCGGCGCGCCACTCCCAGCGAATCGACGCCCCGGTGTTATCCACCACCTGGCCATAGAGGACCGGCTCTTTGGAGATCTGGATGTCATCGACATCGGAATAGAGGTCAATGGAGTTGGGGTCATCGCCCATCAACAGGGTTTTGACGATCGCCTGGCGCAGTCGTCCGCGAGGGTCGGTGCCGGCAATGGTCTCGACGGTGATCGTCCCTTCATCGAAGTTGATGTGGCTGCGGGTTTGATACTGGTCGGTGTACTTGACGTAGTCCTTTGGCCCGGCGAGCAGGACTTCGTTGTACCCCCAAATGTTCTCGATGTTGTGGGCGAACTGGCCCATCAAAATATCGAATCCGTTCGTGTCCTTGACCCAGGCCTCGTTGTATTC
>NZ_JBCGFQ010000149.1:0-461 GCF_040984075.1 Pseudomonas sp. I2 | reverse complement strand
CGGTTGATCATGTTTTCAATGTGCGACATCTGCGTTTCTTCATTGCCATTAGCGGACTGGACAAAAACTTTGGCGCCTAAGGATTCCGCTTTATTGACGAAAATATCACGGTCTTTCTGCCAGCGCTCCAGACGCAGATCGTCGATGGCCATGCCAATCATCACTTCTTTCGCCATCCCCGCCATGCTGGCGAGCAGGAGGGAGCTGGCGCAAAGCGTAAGGCAAAGGTTCTTTATCTTCATAATAACGATACCTTTTTTGTAAGGGTAGGTAAGACGAACGGAAAATAATGTTTGATACATGAGGTTGCGGATACGTTACAGATTCTTAACGCGGAAAGCAGGGCTGGCAATTACCGGTTCTTATTTTGCCGTTATGAAATTTCGTTTAATGTGCAAATTATGACGGCGATCGTATTTTATTCATGCACGCTCTTATTATTGCACTGGACTGTCTCTGAC
>NZ_JBCGFQ010000148.1:0-462 GCF_040984075.1 Pseudomonas sp. I2 | reverse complement strand
CACCATCCAGCTGGCAGGTTATGACGTCTATTACGAAGACCACGACGAAGGCACCCAACAACGTTTTGCTGAAGGGCTGGCGTGGGCAGTCGAACAGGCGGCGGCATCACAAGTCATGCTGGCGGTGGAGATTATGGATACCGCGTTTATGAACTCCATCAGCAAATGGAAAAAATGGGACGAGATGCTCGCCTCGCCGTGGTTCACCGTCTACCCGGACGTCGGCAACCTCAGCGCCTGGGGCAATGATGTTCCCGCCGAACTGAAACTGGGCATTGACCGTATCGCCGCGATCCACCTGAAAGACACCCTGCCAGTCACCGGCTCTTTGGCTTTTTCGGTCCACATCTCAATCAGAAATGATCCGCGATAGTTCAGTTCATGCAGCGTTTTGAAGATGCCAACGAAATCGACGCAGCCTTCGCCAAACGGCACATCACGGAACTGTCCGGGGCTTTGCCC
>NZ_JBCGFQ010000147.1:0-466 GCF_040984075.1 Pseudomonas sp. I2 | reverse complement strand
ATGGTGCGTGGCGAAGGTGATGATATCTGGTATCAACGGCTCTGGCGGCAATTAACACCAGAGACAATGGAGGCCATCGTTGAACAGTCGCAACGTTTCCTGTTACCGCTGTTTCGCTTTAATCAGTCATGAGTGCTGTATAAAAATTGCGCAATCTATCCGCTTACTTTATGATGCGCACCAGTCACGGACTGATGGTTATATAAACATAGGCTGACTCGTGCAGCACAAGATTAAATTCTGGCAGATGATTTGCGTTAACGTGTTGAATCTGACAGAAAATTAAGTTGATTATGAGGTCCGTGAATGCCCCGCAGCACCTGGTTCAAAGCATTATTGTTGTTAGTTGCCCTTTGGGCACCATTAAGTCAGGCAGAAACGGGATGGCAGCCGATTCAGGAAACCATCCGTAAAAGTGATAAAGATAACCGCCAGTATCAGGCTATACGTCTGGATAACGGTATGG
>NZ_JBCGFQ010000146.1:0-473 GCF_040984075.1 Pseudomonas sp. I2 | reverse complement strand
TGCCCAAAATCCCCAAAGAGCTGCTGGAGCAGTTCGGTGAGGGCCTGATGACCGCAGAAGCTATCGAGGATGCCTCTGCGGCGTTTAAGAAGGCCCTGATCGAACGCGCGCTGCATGCCGAGCTTGGCCACCACTTGGGCTATCGACCGGGCGCGCAGCGCCCAGAGGATGAAAGCAACCAGCGTAACGGCAAGAGTGGCAAGACGGTTTTAACGGGGGATGGCCCGCTGCGGCTGGAAATTCCTCGCGATCGAGACGGCAGTTTTGCGCCCATTCTGATCCCCAAGCACGAGCGGCGGTACACCGGTTTCGATGACAAGATCATCGCCATGTACGCCCGTGGAATGACGGTCAGAGAGATCCGAGCCTTTTTGTCCGAGCAGTATGGAACAGAGGTTTCACCCGACTTCATCAGCTCTGTGACAGACGAGGTCATGGAAGAGATTGGCGCGTGGCAACAGCGGCCACTGGAG
>NZ_JBCGFQ010000145.1:0-474 GCF_040984075.1 Pseudomonas sp. I2 | reverse complement strand
GGGCCAGCAACGAGGCGGCGTTCCTCTACCAGCTGTTCGTCCGTGCCTACGGCACCAATAACTTCCCCGACTGCTCGAACATGTGCCACGAGGCCAGTGGCGTGGGCATGAACAGCACCCTCGGGGTCGGCAAGGGCACCGTGGTGTTCCATGACCTGGAACTGGCTGACGCGATCTTCGTGATCGGCCAGAACCCCGGCACCAATCATCCACGCATGCTCGAACCGCTGCGCGAGGCGGTCAAGCGAGGTGCCCAGGTGGTGTGCTTCAACCCACTCAAGGAGCGCGGCCTGGAGCGCTTCCAGCACCCGCAGCACCCGTTCGAGATGCTCAGCAACGGCGCCGAGCCGACCAACACCGCCTACTTCCGTCCGGCCCTGGGCGGCGACATGGCGGTGATGCGCGGTATCGCCAAGTACCTCCTGCAGTGGGAGCGCGAGGCCCAGGCCAAGGGCGAGCCAGCGGTGTTCGACC
>NZ_JBCGFQ010000144.1:0-502 GCF_040984075.1 Pseudomonas sp. I2 | reverse complement strand
ACCGCAAGGCCGAGCGGGTGATCATGTGCTGGGCGATGGGCGTGACCCAGCACCGTCACTCGGTGCCCACCGTGCAGGAGATCGTCAACCTGCAACTGCTGCGCGGCAACGTCGGCAAGCCCGGTGCCGGCCTGTCGCCGGTGCGAGGCCACAGCAACGTGCAGGGCGACCGCACCATGGGCATCGACGAAAAGCCCCCGGTGCGTCTGCTCGATGCCCTCGAAAAGCGTTTTCACTTCAAGGTGCCCCGCGAACATGGGCACAACGCCGTGCTGGCGATCAAGGCCATGGAAGAGAAGCGCGCCAAGGTGTTCATCGGCCTGGGTGGCAACTTCGCCCAGGCGACGCCGGACACCCCGCGCACCCATGCGGCGATGCGCAACTGCGACCTGACCGTGCACATCGCCACCAAGCTCAACCGCTCGCACCTGGTGACCGGGCGTGACGCGCTGATCCTGCCGTGCCTCGGCCGGACGGAAATCGACCTGCAGGCCGAGGGGCC
>NZ_JBCGFQ010000143.1:0-505 GCF_040984075.1 Pseudomonas sp. I2 | reverse complement strand
GATGCCGATGCCGACGCCGACGCCGACGCCGACGCCGATGCTGACGCCGATGCTGATGCTGATGCTGATGCTGATGCTGATGCTGATGCTGATGCGGATGCGGATGCGGATGCGGATGCGGATGCGGATGCGGATGCGGATGCCGACGCCGACGCCGACGCTGATGCTGATGCTGATGCTGATGCTGACGCGGATGCCGACGCGGATGCTGACGCCGACGCGGATGCCGATGCCGACGCTGACGCCGATGCGGATGCGGATGCGGATGCGGATGCGGATGCGGATGCGGATGCGGATGCTGATGCCGACGCCGACGCCGACGCCGACGCTGATGCTGACGCTGACGCTGACGCCGACGCCGACGCCGACGCCGACGCCGATGCCGATGCCGACGCCGACGCCGATGCCGACGCCGATGCCGACGCCGATGCGGATGCTGATGCTGATGCTGACCGACGCCGACGCCGTGATGCGGATGCGGATGCGGATGCGGATGCGGATGCGG
>NZ_JBCGFQ010000142.1:0-520 GCF_040984075.1 Pseudomonas sp. I2 | reverse complement strand
GTGGCGGAGGCAGGCATGGCGTCGCCATGGACGTGGGAAAAGTTGACCCCCGCCTGCTCGAACACCCGGCCTTCGCGCAGCACCCGGCTGCGTCCGCCGCCACCGCCTTCCCGCTGCCAGGCATCTTCAATAAACGGCGCGCCATCCACGGCGCTCAGCTGCTGACAGAGGTTGTCCTGGAGCTGGAGCAGAAAAGTTTTTACCTGCGCGGCATCGGGTTTCATTAACGTCTCTTCGAATGGGCTTTCTGGTTATCGAACCAGTGGAAATAGCTGATAATGCCGTTGGCAATCGCGGTGGCGATTTTCTGCCGGAAGGCGGTGGTGCCGAGCAGTTTCTCCTCGTTCGGGTTGGTGATAAACGAGGTTTCCACCAGCACAGACGGTATGGATGGTGACTTCAGCACCACGAACGCCGCCTGCTCGGTATTGCGGCTGTGCAGCTTATGTACCGGCTTGATCTTTTTCAGGATATGCGAGCCCAGCGTCAGGCTGTTTTTGATGGTGTCGGTCTGCACCAG
>NZ_JBCGFQ010000141.1:0-535 GCF_040984075.1 Pseudomonas sp. I2 | reverse complement strand
AGATTATTGGTAAATCCTTGCTGCTTATTCTCATTCCAGAGCACAACTACGCCCTGTGATTTATGTTCAGTAAAGTGAGCATTCCAACTTTTGTTTTCTTTCCATTCCTTTGCTACCGCTGGCATTCCGATAATCGATGCCACCAAAAACACAGCAGATAAGGCTAATACACGCATAACGTCCCCTTGCTTAATGCAATATATCCATACAAATTAAGTGCTAAGCTTATCATTCTCTGCCCTCTCATTCCCTAGCAAACTGCTGACCAATTGTGGCAACAATCAGGCACAAGCTTTAACTATTACCTAAATTCCACGTGTGTTTTTTATTAGCTTCAAAAATCACTATTTCACGAAGAATTTAGACTGCTTCTCACACATTGTAACATTATTTACAACCACCTTTCAATCATATTTGATAAATCATTGATTTCATCTTTGCTGCACTGATACTTAATACACTCTGCAAGTTATCCACAGAGCAACACTCAATTTTATTGATGATATTCTTAGGGGGAGTATGGGATTTTTTAACC
>NZ_JBCGFQ010000140.1:0-536 GCF_040984075.1 Pseudomonas sp. I2 | reverse complement strand
GACAGCGTGCCGATCGGCGAGCCGATCGCCAACCTGGCCTGCTACATCCTCGACGCCGAGCTGCAACCGGTGCCGGTGGGCGTGCTGGGCGAGCTGTACCTGGCCGGCGCAGGCCTGGCGCGCGGCTACCACCGCCGCCCGGGGCTGACCGCCGAGCGTTTCGCCGTGAGCCCATACGGCAATGGCGAGCGCATCTACCGCACCGGCGACCTGGCGCGCTACCGCGCGGACGGGGTGATCGAGTACGCCGGGCGTATCGACCACCAGGTCAAGCTACGTGGCCTGCGCATCGAACTGGGTGAGATCGAGGCGCGCCTGCTGGAGCACGACCTGGTGCGTGAAGCCGTGGTAACGGTGCCGGACGGCAAACAGCTGGTCGGTTATGTGGTGCTGACCGGCGAAACCGCCGATTGGCAGGCACAACTGGCCGAGCATCTGCGCCGTGGCCTACCGGACTACATGGTGCCGAACCAGTGGCTGGCACTGGACAGCCTGCCGCTGTCGCCCAACGGCAAGCTCGACCGCAAGGCCTTGCC
>NZ_JBCGFQ010000139.1:0-539 GCF_040984075.1 Pseudomonas sp. I2 | reverse complement strand
ACCCCGAGGGTGCTGTTCATGCCCACGCCACTGGCCTCGTGGCACATGTTCGAGCAGTCGGGGAAGTTATTGGTGCCGTAGGCACGGACGAACAGCTGGTAGAGGAACGCCGCCTCGTTGCTGGCCCGGCCCGAGGTGTAGAACTCGGCCTGGTCGGGCGACTCCAGGGCGTTCAGGTGCTGGGCGATAAGGGCGAAGGCCTCGTCCCAACTGGTTTGCACATAGTGGTCGGTGGCCGCGTCGTAACGCATCGGGTGGGTCAAGCGGCCCTGGTACTCGAGCCAGTAGTCGGTCTGCGCGGCCAAAGCACTGACGCTGTACTTGGCGAAGAACGCCGGGTCCACCGAGCGCCCGGTGGCTTCCCAGTTCACCGCCTTGGCGCCGTTCTCGCAGAACTTGACCATGTCGCTTTCCGGCGACTCGCCCCAGGCGCAGCCGGGGCAGTCGAAGCCACCGTTCTGGTTGGTCTTGAGCATGGCCCGCAGGTTCTTGAAGGCATTCTCGCTGCCCAGCCAGGCCTTGGTCACGCTCTTGAGCGC
>NZ_JBCGFQ010000138.1:0-546 GCF_040984075.1 Pseudomonas sp. I2 | reverse complement strand
TGCCGTATGGGCTCACGGCGAAACGCTCGGCGGTCAGCCCCGGGCGGCGGTGGTAGCCGCGCGCCAGGCCTGCGCCGGCCAGGTACAGCTCGCCCAGCACGCCCACCGGCACCGGTTGCAGCTCGGCATCGAGGATGTAGCAGCCCAGGTTGGCGATCGGCTCGCCGATCGGCACGCTGTCGCGCCCTTCCTCACGGCAGGTCCAGTGGGTTACGTCGATAGCCGCCTCGGTCGGGCCGTACAGGTTATACAGGCCGGCCTTCGGCAGCTTGGCGAACACCTGCTGCTGGGCATCGGCCGGCAGCGCTTCGCCACTGCAGACGATGCGCGCAAGGCTGGTGCAGCGCGGCACGCCGCTGTCTTGCAGGAATGCCTGGAGCATCGACGGCACGAAGTGCAGCGTGGTGATGTTTTCGCCGGTGATCAGCTCGACCAGACGGGCCGGGTCGCGATGATCACCCGGCGCGGCAACCACCAGTCGCGCACCGGTCATCAAGGGCCAGAAGAACTCCCACACCGACACGTCGAAGCTGAACGGCGTTTTCT
>NZ_JBCGFQ010000137.1:0-552 GCF_040984075.1 Pseudomonas sp. I2 | reverse complement strand
GCCATAACGTGATTGCCGGCCGTCGACGAACCCGATTCCTGAACGTGCTGAAAACCGGTTTTCCGGCTGCGCCGGCAACGCTTCACGGCCACGCAATAAATTGCGTCCCCGTTCACCGTTTTCGGATGGAAAGAACGCCGGAAACAGGACTTACTCTGGCTGAATGGCGTGAATTTTCGCGCTATGCACTTGCGTGCATACTCATGCATGCCGTAAAAACAGAGCCTGCGCGTTTCTGGCGGGTTTTCGGGTGGTTTGTTGCCTGTTTTACCGGTTTCCCGTCAGAAACGCCCTGAGGGCCTCTCAGGTGGTGCTGATAACGGATGTTATGGTAAATACAGGTGAGCGGGATAAACCATCATCTTTTATTGCGTGCGCAAGAAATAACCAACGCGGCTACGGATTTACAACAATCGCTATGCAGTTTTCATCTAGCAATATCCCTATTTTACACCCGCTGAATGTTGTTCCGGACATCACTAAACCGCGTATAGCTAGTTGATTGTTTTACGTGCTGAACAACTTTGGCGAGGATCCTCGATAACTTATTAG
>NZ_JBCGFQ010000136.1:0-567 GCF_040984075.1 Pseudomonas sp. I2 | reverse complement strand
CGTCGTGCTGGGCGTACAGTGCCAGCAGCGCCTGCTCCAATGCGCTGGCATCCACCGTTTCGGTGCCGCGCAGCAACAGCGACTGGTTCCAGTGTTGCGGCTCGCTCATGCGCTGGTCGAAGAACCACTGCTGGAACGGCAGCAATGGCATGCCCCCGAGCAGCGGACCTTGCTCGGCCTTCACCGCTCCCTCGCCTTCGCGCAGCACCGCTGCCAGGCCGCGCACGGTCTGGTGCTGGAACAGTTCCTTGGGCGTGAAGTGCAGGCCCTGCTGGCGCGCACGTCCGACGACCTGAATCGAGACGATGGAATCGCCCCCAAGCTCGAAGAAGTTGTCGTTCACCCCGACCCGCTCAAGGCGCAACACATCGGCCCAGACTGCGGCCAGACGGTGCTCCCGCGCATTGGCCGGTGCCTCATAGACCTTTTGCACAAGGGCAGCATCCACGGCGGGCAAGGCCTTGCGGTCGAGCTTGCCGTTGGGCGACAGCGGCAGGCTGTCCAGTGCCAGCCACTGGTTCGGCACCATGTAGTCCGGTAGGCCACGGCGCAGATGCTCGGCCAGTT
>NZ_JBCGFQ010000135.1:0-573 GCF_040984075.1 Pseudomonas sp. I2 | reverse complement strand
GCTCGCCAGGCTCGAAGCCCAGGCGGCGGATGTCCGCCTCGTTGACGAACACCACCTCGCGCAGGCCGAACACGCCCCGGTAGCGGTCGTCCAGGCCATACAGGGTGGTGTTGTACTGGTCGTGGGAACGCAGGGTCTGCAGGATCAGGTCCGGCTTGTCGCCACGGGCCAGCACCTGGGCGTTGACCAGTTGCTCGGGCAACTGGCTGGCGGTGAAGCGGGCCTTGCCGCTGGCGGTGCGCCAGGTACGTTCGGCCGCGCTGTTGCCCAGGTGGAAACCGCCCGGATGCTGCAAGCGCGCGTTGAAATCGGCAAAGCCCGGAATGACATCGGCGATCAAGTCACGGATACGCGCATAGTCGCCGACGACATAGTCCCAGTCGATCGGATGGTTGCCCAGGGTGGCCTTGGCCATGCCGGCGATGATCGCCGGCTCCGAGCGCAGATGCGGCGAGCGCGGTTTCAACTGGCCATGGGAGATGTGCACCATGCTGAAGGTGTCTTCCACGGTGACGCCTTGCGGCCCCTCGGCCTGCAGGTCGATTTCCGTCCGGCCGAGGCACGGCAGGATCA
>NZ_JBCGFQ010000134.1:0-582 GCF_040984075.1 Pseudomonas sp. I2 | reverse complement strand
ATTGGCAGGCACAACTGGCCGAGCATCTGCGCCGTGGCCTACCGGACTACATGGTGCCGAACCAGTGGCTGGCACTGGACAGCCTGCCGCTGTCGCCCAACGGCAAGCTCGACCGCAAGGCCTTGCCACGCCCGGACCAGACCGTCAAGGCTCGCGACTATCAGGCGCCGGCCACACCGACCGAAATCGCCCTGGCCGAGATCTGGCAGGCCGTGCTGGGCGCAGGCCCGGTGGGCGTTACCGAGAATTTCTTCGCCCTGGGCGGCGACTCGATCATGTCGATCCAGGTGGTCAGTCGTGCGCGACAGGCCGGGATCCATATCACGCCCAAGGCATTGTTCCAGCACCAGACCGTGCAGCGCCTGGCGGCCGTGGCCCAGCTCGGGGAGGCGGTGGTGCCGCGTATCGACCAGGGCCCGGTGACGGGCAGCGCGCCGCTGCTGCCGTTCCAGCAATGGTTCTTCGACCAGCGCATGAGCGAGCCGCAACACTGGAACCAGTCGCTGTTGCTGCGCGGCACCGAAACGGTGGATGCCAGCGCATTGGAGCAGGCGCTGCTGGCACTGTACGCCCAGCACGACG
>NZ_JBCGFQ010000133.1:0-602 GCF_040984075.1 Pseudomonas sp. I2 | reverse complement strand
CCGTCGGTGAACTGGGTCAGGGCCGGCATCTTCAGCTCCGGCGCGATGATCAGGATACCGATGGCCAGGCCGACGATGGTGCCGATCTTGAGGAAGGTCGACAGGTAGTCACGCGGCGCCAGCACCAGCCAGACCGGCAGCACGGCGGCGACGAAACCGTAGCCGACCAGCATCCAGGTGATCTGCACGCCGGTGAAGGTGAACGCCTTGCCCCAGACCGGATCGGCGGCCACCTGGCCGCCCAGCCAGATCGACAGCAACAGCAGGACCACGCCGATGATCGAGATCTCGCCGATGCGGCCCGGGCGGATGTAGCGCATGTAGATGCCCATGAACATCGCGATCGGGATGGTCGCCATCACCGTGAACATGCCCCACGGGCTCTCGGCCAGGGCCTTGACCACGATCAGCGCCAGCACCGCGAGGATGATGATCATGATCAGGAAGCAGCCGAACAGGGCGATGGTGCCCGGAATCCGGCCCATTTCCTCGCGGACCATGTCGCCCAGCGAACGGCCGTTGCGGCGGGTGGACAGGAACAGGACCATGAAGTCCTGCACGGCACCAGCCAGCACCACGCCGGCGATCAGCCAGAGCGTGCC
>NZ_JBCGFQ010000132.1:0-649 GCF_040984075.1 Pseudomonas sp. I2 | reverse complement strand
ACCATGGCCAGCATGGATCCGAGTATGCCGTAAATGACATTACTTTCCTCGCGACCTGCGTAAATGTCACGTACTGTTGCAAATGTGGAAACAAGGCACGCCGAGGCACCACAAGCCTGAAGAATCCGAAGCCCCAGAAAGACTTCAGCCGATGACGTAAGAGCGAGGCCCATTGACGCCACAACGTAGGCGAGGCCACCTCCCAGTAGAACGGGGCGGCGCCCCAGTCGGTCCGATAGCGGTCCAAACAAGAGCTGACCGGCACCAATCATGACCAAGTACGTTGTCAGCGTAAGCTGAATTGTGCTCGCTGTCGTACCAAGCGCGTTTGGCATAAACGGCACTGCTGGCAAGTACATGTCCATGCCGAGTGATGCCAATAAATCGAACGGTGATAACAACAACACCGTGGCGGCAAGGGAGTACCGCCAACTAAAGTTTTTTGAGCGCACGAAACCATCTCCTTGAACAAAGGATTTGGCGGCGCTCCCGTAGAGCAAAAGGATTCATGAGAACGCCGCAACAACCGAAAAATGAAGGTTGCTGCGGCTTACTTGTCTGCGTTCTTGGAAGTGCTCATCTGCTGACTATCTCATGATTGAATTTGAATCGTAACAACTTTCAAGCAACTCTGCGAGGAGCCTTATTG
>NZ_JBCGFQ010000131.1:0-676 GCF_040984075.1 Pseudomonas sp. I2 | reverse complement strand
CCGGGCGCCGATGACGCGCGCAACCCGAACGTGGCGGTGGCCCCTGAAAACCTGGCCTATGTGATCTACACCTCCGGCTCCACAGGCCGGCCGAAAGGCGCGGGCAACCGCCATTCGGCCTTGGTCAACCGACTGTGCTGGATGCAACAGGCCTATCGACTGGATGCCCGCGACAGCGTGCTGCAGAAAACGCCGTTCAGCTTCGACGTGTCGGTGTGGGAGTTCTTCTGGCCCTTGATGACCGGTGCGCGACTGGTGGTTGCCGCGCCGGGTGATCATCGCGACCCGGCCCGTCTGGTCGAGCTGATCACTACCGAGCAGATCACCACGCTGCACTTCGTGCCGTCGATGCTCCAGGCATTCCTGCAAGACAGCGGCGTGCCACGCTGCACCAGCCTTGCGCGCATCGTCTGCAGTGGCGAAGCGCTGCCGGCCGATGCCCAGCAGCAGGTGTTCGCCAAGCTGCCGAAGGCCGGCCTGTATAACCTGTACGGCCCGACCGAGGCGGCCATCGACGTGACCCACTGGACCTGCCGCGAGGAAGGGCGCGACAGCGTGCCGATCGGCGAGCCGATCGCCAACCTGGCCTGCTACATCCTCGACGCCGAGCTGCAACCGGTGCCGGTGGGCGTGCTGGGCGAGCTGTACCTGGCCGGCGCAGGCCTGGCGCGCGGCT
>NZ_JBCGFQ010000130.1:0-701 GCF_040984075.1 Pseudomonas sp. I2 | reverse complement strand
CCCATCCATGCTGTCGTCGCCTGCAGCGCTGTCTGCCAGGAAGGCCGATTCGCCCTCCCCTTCGAGCCAGCCTTTGCGCGTCAGGTGCCGACACACCCGGTGCGCGATGGTAGCTGCCAGCTGGGTCGACTGCGCGGTGGTAGGCGCACGGGCGCGGTGCAGGCGCAGTTCGCGCCGCGGCAGCTCGGTGGCTTCCACGTACACGCCGTCGAGCCACAGCATGTGGAAGTGGATGTTCAGGTTCAGCGCGCTGCCGAAACGCTGGATCAGCGTCACCGCGCCGCACTGGGCGCTGGCGCGGTCGATGCCGGCTTGATCGGCCAACCAGCCGGCGATCACGCGCTGCACGATGCCCAGCACCGGGCCAATGGCTTCTGGCTTGCTGGCGAACAGGAAACGCAAGGGGTACGGAAAGCTCAGCACCCATTGCCGCACAGGCCGCGGGCCGAACACCTCCTCGACCAGGTGCCGCGCACTCTCGGCCATGCGTCGCGCGCCGCAACTCGGGCAGAACCCGCGCTTCTTGCAGGAGAAGGCCACCAGCCTCTCTGCACGGCAGTGCTCGCACACCACCCGCAGGAAGCCGTGCTCGAGCACGCCGCAACGCAGGTAGGCATCGAACGCCTCGCGGACATACCCGGGCAGCGAGCGGCCCTCCGCTTCGATCCGTGCAATGAAGTCCGGGTAGTGCGCCTCTACCA
>NZ_JBCGFQ010000129.1:0-742 GCF_040984075.1 Pseudomonas sp. I2 | reverse complement strand
CTCCCATGCCTGGTAACGGGGAAATGACCTGTTACCTTCTGCTTCACAACCGGAACGGAGAATATACGCTCTGGGGGAACGAGCTGGAGAAATACCGCACCAGAATCTGTGAGAGGGTTGATTTAATGCGTGACAGGAGTGGTTATATCTGTGACCGAAGCGAAATCGGCCAACGTCCGCCACTGCAACGTGTTTATTCCTCTGCAACCTTTGAGCAACTGCTGACGCAGGTTTGCCAGACATGGCCGCAACATACCCGCAATCTCCGCCAGCCGAAGACATGGCCGGAGTCTTTCTGTCTTGGAGAAGACCGCCAGCCAGCCATGCCATCACCAGCGGCAAGGAAGGTGGATTTTATGCAGGGACGTCTGCCACCGACGCTGATGCCGGTCATGAGTTCTGTCGACCGGGAAACCCGCCAGCTTCAGCTTTTGCTGGTCATGGGCGTGGATGACTCTCTGGGCGGTGTTATCCGGCTTAATGGTACGCTGTATCCCGCGTTTGCCGTTCCCTCAGCCGATAACAGGCATCTGGTCATCAGTGCGCTGACCGATAAGGGGTTACGGTATGCAGGGTATGGTGTTGCCGTAAATCACGATGCAGACAGCCACATATCACCTGCACCAGAACTGATGCAGTTTCATCTGAAAACCCGTGAGGCACCGCTTTTTGCTGCCGTCAACACACCAGAAAAACAGCCGGATCATCTGTTCCGCTCGCTGGGTTTTAATCGTACCTGGGA
>NZ_JBCGFQ010000128.1:0-761 GCF_040984075.1 Pseudomonas sp. I2 | reverse complement strand
GATGGTTCTTGGCCTCCTTGCGATGACGGCTGAACTCCAGCCGCACCTCGGTGATGACTTCCTCGACGCGGAGGTCGAGCCGCAGCCGCCCCCGCCCGCCGCTCCGCCCGCGCGGCAACAGGCAGGTTCCGCGCCGGTGATGCCCGCTATTGCTTCGGCCATGACTTCGATCAGCGCCGCGTCGATGCCACGGGCTCCACGCTCAGTGAGCGCCTCGCAGGCCTTGAAGGCGCGCAGGGCCGTGGCCAGTTGCCCCGCCGTCAAGTGCGTGATCGCAACACCATCGCATGGCAGGCCCAGTCGGCGGCAGGTCTCTTGTTTGATGCTCATGAATTAATCCTTGTTGATGCGCGGCCAAGCAGGCGTTGCATTTCGGTGTGCAGCACGGATTGCCCGAATGCGTACAGGTGCTCGCGCACGCGCTCGGCATCGTTCTTGCGGAATGCGCTCGTGCCCACACCGAAACCCGTGCTGCTCCTGATCCTCGATGGCTGGGGCCATACAGTGTTACTAACTTACTACGCGCCACCCCGACGCACTCTCGTTGCCCACAAGGAGGCGGCGACGTGGGCAAGCTGTTCGAGAGGGTAAGGGAAGCGCGCTGGATGACCGGGCTATCTCAGGACGCCTTGGCTCCGGTTGGCCCGGTCGTCAGGGAACCGGACCGCGCCAGCGCGGTCCGATCCCGGCAACGACCCGACATCAAGGCCCCAAGGACGGGGCCGGAGCCCGGCAGCGATGCCGGGCTTTTTGTTGTGCCC
>NZ_JBCGFQ010000127.1:0-790 GCF_040984075.1 Pseudomonas sp. I2 | reverse complement strand
CGTTTCCTGTTGGCCGCTCGAAAATACGACCCCGAGGCTGTTCCAGAGGGTCTCTATGAAGCCGTGCTGCAAACAAACTCGGCAAGCTGAGCATGGCCGCTGCAAAGACGCTGCACCAGGGCGTGCACAACGATCAACCTGACCCCGTTGCTCCCCTCGGCCAGCCTGGCTTCCCTGGAAGCCGCTGGCGGCAAGGCCGACTACGCCTACATGGAAACAACACAGGCATCCAACTCAATATCTGGAACTAAAAATGAACACCAAGCAGAAAGACAGACTTATCTGTAGCCTTAACAAAATCCAGGAGTGGGCCTCTCACGACTTGTTAGTTGAAGAAGAAGCACTAGGCTCTTACCACAAAAGTGGTGGAGTGCTCGGTATTGTATGCAGCGAGCTTTTCAGAGTCGGTATGAACGAGATCGGCAAAAGTTTACAGCTGGCGCCGCATGTGTCGCGTCGCGATGGAGCTTTGAGCCTTATTGCATCAGGCACAGCAAAGATGCTAGTCGCCAATTCAATACTTATCGAAAGGCTTAAAAGCACTCAAAGGGTTGCCATAGAAGATTTAGACGGAATTACCCACGTGATGTTTCGTGCACTCGCTACGGGCCAGTTCAAATTAATTGAGCCTTTCCACTGGGCTGTTTTCGCTGGCCTTGAGAACGGCTACGGGGTTCGCGATGGACATGATTTACCCATTGGCACCACCCTGCGCTACGCCGCCTTCGGCCTGACCATCATCGGCGACTGGCTCGACAAACCGCTCGACCTCGACAAACATGCCCTACCC
>NZ_JBCGFQ010000126.1:0-794 GCF_040984075.1 Pseudomonas sp. I2 | reverse complement strand
ACCGGCCCGGTCTGGAAGGGCACCCTGTTCCCGTTCCTGTTCATCACCATCGCCTGTGGCGCGGTGTCCGGCTTCCACGCGCTGATCTCCTCGGGGACCACGCCCAAGCTGCTGGACAACGAAGTCAACGCCCGCTACATCGGCTACGGCGGCATGCTGATGGAGTCGTTCGTCGCCATCATGGCCATGGTCGCCGCCTCGGTGATCGAGCCGGGCGTGTACTTCGCCATGAACAGCCCGGCCGCGGTGGTCGGTGCCGACGTCGTGTCGGTGGCGCAGACCGTCAGCAGTTGGGGCTTCACCATCACCCCCGAGCAGCTCGAGGCGACCGCCCGCGACATCGGCGAGCACACCGTCCTGGCCCGTGCCGGCGGTGCGCCGACCCTGGCCGTGGGGATCGCGCAGATCCTCCACCAGGTGCTGCCGGGCGAGAACACCATGGCCTTCTGGTACCACTTCGCGATCCTGTTCGAGGCACTGTTCATCCTCACCGCGGTGGACGCCGGTACCCGCGCCGGGCGCTTCATGCTGCAGGACCTGCTGGGCAGCTTCATCCCGGCGCTCAAGCGCACCGAGTCGTGGGGCGCCAACCTGATCGGCACCGCCGGCTGCGTGGCCCTGTGGGGCTACCTGCTGTACCAGGGCGTGATCGACCCGCTGGGCGGCATCAATACCCTGTGGCCGCTGTTCGGCATCTCCAACCAGATGCTGGCCGGTATCGCCCTGATGCTCGGCACCGTGGTGCTGATCAAGATGAAGCGCCAGCGCTATGTCTGGGTCACCCTGCTGCCGGC
>NZ_JBCGFQ010000125.1:0-797 GCF_040984075.1 Pseudomonas sp. I2 | reverse complement strand
CCCGCATCGGCCACCACCCGCGTCAAGCTGCCGCCCATGCGCACCGGCCCCACGCTGTGCTGGATCAGCGCCACCAGCCGGTCGCGCAGGGTGGTGGCCATGTAGGCGTAGTCGGCCTTGCCGCCGGTGACGTCCAGGGAAACCAGGCTGGCGTTGCGGTCCACCGCGTGCAGTTCGCTGGCCCGTACCGGCAGCCCGCCGTCGCGGGCGGGCCGCTCGATGCGGGTTTCGAGCACGGTGACTTCGCCGGCGCTGCGCTTGCCCAGGCGACGGACTTCCTCCTGGGTAAGAGCGGCATTGTCGAGCCTGACCGTGGTCACGCCGCCAGGCAGGAGCTTGTGCATCAGCCAGCGCGCACCGCCCAGGGCCGCGGGCAGCAACAAGGCCAGGTTGATGGCCATGAACACCTGCTTGCCGCGGTCCTCGGCGGTGGCGGGGTTGGCCAGCCGCGCCAGTTCGGTGAAGAAGTGTTCGCCGATGCTCAGGCCTTCGCCGGTGATCATGCGGTGGCTGCCATCGACCATGGCATCGGCGGCCAGGGCCGCTTCCAGGGCCACGAAGACGTAGCGCCCGACCGAGGCGGCGCCGGTGATGCCGCGCACCACCGGCACGAAGGCCAGCACGCCGAGGGCGAGCTCGCCGGCGCCTTTGACGCCCTCCCAGGCGCGTGACCTGGCCTTGGCCTCGGCGAAGTGGCGGGCCAGTTGCTCGCTGGCCAGTTCGACGGGGTACAGCCCGGTGGGGGTATGCCAGGTATAGGGCGGGCTGATCCGATGCTCGCCGTTCTCGTCGGTGTA
>NZ_JBCGFQ010000124.1:0-884 GCF_040984075.1 Pseudomonas sp. I2 | reverse complement strand
ACCCTCACCCAAGCCGCTACTGGCCTGCGTCATGGGCCTGACCCTGGGGCGCGCGCGGATCTTCGAGCAGGTGGCCGGCATCGTGGTCACCCCCTCCATGCGCGACCTGCTCGAAGCCGAGGCGGCCCTCTCCAAGGCCCATGCCCAGGTGCGCAGCCTCGAACGCCTGGCCTTGCAGATCATCGGCCTGCGCCTGATGGGGTACGCCGGGATTCACCTGTCCGGCATCCATGACGTCGAGCAATTGCTGACGCTGGAGCAGACGATCAACCGCTGGCAATCGCGCATTCATTCGCTGGAGCAATGGGCACCGGCGTGGGCGGCCTGCTGGCAGATGCCCGGGCTGCCTGCGGTGACCTTCCATCCGCCCGAGGCGAACTGGCGGCTGGGCGAATCCCACGTTACCGCCTCGCGCAAGGAAACAGCGCGTTATCACCTGCTGTCTGGCTTTCATTCGCTGCTGTTCAGCCGCAGTTCGTGGCTGAGCCAGGCGTTCGGCTGGGCCGTGCAGCGGCCGGTCTGGGCCACGCCTACCGGCGCCCGCGTGCTCCATCGCCTGGAGCGCAGCGTGAAAAGGCCGCTGGTGGGGTGCGACACCTGTGGGCGCTGTCGCCTGGAAGATACCCTTTACGTCTGCCCCGAGACCTGCCCGAAGGGCTTGGCGAATGGGCCCTGCGGCGGGACCTCGCTCAACCGCTGCGAGTTTGGGGACAGGGAATGCATACATAGCGTCAAGTACCGGATGGCCAAGGCTGTGGGGCAGACCGAAGTGCTGGTCGAGCGGCTGATTCCTTGCGTCGAGGAAAACAGCCGGCACCGGAGTTCCTGGCCGGGGTGGTTCGAGGCGCGGGGGTGTGCTTCTGCATCACCCTGTGGGGGCGGGG
>NZ_JBCGFQ010000123.1:0-920 GCF_040984075.1 Pseudomonas sp. I2 | reverse complement strand
ATCGTCGTGGAGGGCTATCTCGGGTGGATTTCCAATGGCCAGCCATTGGCGATGGATGGCTCGCTGGTCGCGTGTGGATGCCCCAGTGGCCGCAACAGGGTGGTGGCGCCCTTGCATGGCGAGGTACCGTCCAGCCGTTCGCTGGGCGGTGTCACGCCCACTGCCCGTTCGGCGCACGCTGCCGCCAGCACGCAGGCAGTGTCCGCCGTGCAGGCACCGGCGGGCATCACCTCATCGCCGGTCGCGCTCGAGCCCGGCTTCTACATCGTCCCCCGCAGCATGTCTGGCCCACAACTGCTGAGCCGGTTGCTGGAGCAGGACCAGACGCTGCCCATCGCCCGTATCCAACGGCTTAATCCCACCTTCGAGCAGGGCTTCAAGGCCGGCGAGATCTTCGTCATCGGCGACCCCGACAACCACCATGCCTGTACCCGCGAGGAAGCCGACCTGATGCGCGCGGCCGAGCATGCACGGGAGTCGTTGGCGATCCTCAGCGAGGAGGAGGCCAATTTCATGATGGCGCATATCGGGGAGATTGCCGGGGTGCTGAGTGGGGCGAGCACCTCGATGGGCGTGGGCAAGGACATGCTGGAAAAGGGGCTTGGGCAGGTCAAGGACACGCTCAAGGGCATCGAGGCGCTGCACCAACGGCAGTTTGCCTTGCATGGGCACCTCAGAAGCCCGGAATTCTTCGCATCGCGCCAGGCGCTGTATCAGCAGCTCAGCGCGCAATTGAGTACTGCGTTCCTGCACAAGCGGTTGAACCTGGGCACCTACGACAGGCTGCGCCGGGATCTTGGGATTTCGTCCAAGCGTGTGGTGCATCACTGGAAAAAGGCCGGTGGGCCGGGGCAGATACCGGGGTATGCGACGCATTTGGAAGAAGTGGCGAAGACGGCGCGGTATTTGAAATATGGTGG
>NZ_JBCGFQ010000122.1:0-953 GCF_040984075.1 Pseudomonas sp. I2 | reverse complement strand
ATCTTGGGATTTCGTCCAAGCGTGTGGTGCATCACTGGAAAAAGGCCGGTGGGCCGGGGCAGATACCGGGGTATGCGACGCATTTGGAAGAAGTGGCGAAGACGGCGCGGTATTTGAAATATGGTGGATATGTGGCGATTGGGTTGGGGGCTTCTTCGTCCTACTTGAAAGTGCAGGAGGCGTGCCGGGCAGGGGAGACGGAGGAATGCAGGAGAATTCGGTTCACCGAGACTGGGAGCTTTTCTGGTGGGTTGGTGGGCGGCACCGCTGGTAGCATTGCAGCAAGTAACACAGCTAAGTTGGTATGCAATTTCGGATTCTGGGGAAAGGCGGTTTGTGGCATTGCCTTGGTAGGTAGTGGTTCATTGGGCACGGCGAAACTGGGTGAGCATTTTGGTGAGTACTTTGGGAAAATATTCTATGAGGTCTCATATGATTGATGTCAGTGACTGGCCTGCGGTTTTGAGACTGATTCTACTTGGTACTCCCTTTCTGATTATGATGACAGGAAGTGCCATGACACTCCATATTGCTGCATCTCGTCATTTCGGGGTGATGTGTCGTGCTTTTGGACGAAGCTCTGGGATGGACGAGGAAATCAGGGCATGGGGGACGAACACCCTTAAATCACGAGTATTCATCGTAGCGGCAATGAGTACTGCTGCCGTATGGCCCAGCCTAGGAATTCGGCGAGGATGGCTGGATCCGACGGATGCTCGAGAGTTTCCTGCGTATTTGGGGCGTCGCATGCGGGTGGCGATCAGTTGTGTCTATATCGGATTGTGTTGGTTACTTACGATGTATCTTTTTCGATTTGTAGCGTAGTCGGGGACTGTCAGATTTTTTGTGTGCGGGCCGGTAACGGCCTGCCGTCAGGCAGGCCCTGATTCTCACCAGGTCGGCCTGATGAACCGGTCTCCGTACAGAATCGCAAATTGATTCATCGCGCTTTT
>NZ_JBCGFQ010000121.1:0-1040 GCF_040984075.1 Pseudomonas sp. I2 | reverse complement strand
GTTTGGTGGTGTTCAGGTAGAAGCCGGGGATGTCGCGGGTGTTGATCATTTCCATGACCAGGCGGATACCGGCGGCTTCGAGCTTGTCGGCGGCGTACTTGAGGTTGTCGACGAAGGTCTTGCGCACGGTGGCGCAGTCCGGGCCTTGTGGGCGGATGCCGGCCAGGCAGTTGACCTGGGTGTTGCCCAGGACCTTGGCGTATTCGATGGCCTTGTCGACCCCGGCGCGGAATTCCTCGACGCGGTCGGGGTGGCAGGCGATGCCGCGCTCGCCTTGCGCCCAATCGCCCGCCGGGAGGTTGAACAGCACCTGGGTCAGGCCGTGGGCGTCGAGCTGTTGCTTGATCTCGGCGGCGCTGAAATCGTACGGGAAGAGGTATTCGACACCGCTGAAGCCAGCGTCGGCGGCGGCCTTGAAGCGGGCCAGGAAGTCCTGCTCGGTGAACAGCATGGACAGGTTGGCAGCGAAGCGAGGCATGGTTGTCTCCTTGCAGATGAAAGCCCCCGGCACAGCCGGCACGGGGGCGTCAGGCGGTCAGTCCAGCAGCGAGATCGCGGTAGGCGCGTCGTTGCC
This sequence comes from Pseudomonas sp. I2, assembly GCF_040984075.1. NCBI lineage: Bacteria > Pseudomonadati > Pseudomonadota > Gammaproteobacteria > Pseudomonadales > Pseudomonadaceae > Pseudomonas > Pseudomonas sp. I2. The sequence continues at coordinate 466 of NZ_JBCGFQ010000121.1, read as the reverse complement.
GACCAGGGCCAGGTCTTCGAACTCGTTGACCGCGTTGATCTCGGTACCCATGGAAATGTTGGTCACACGCTCGAGAATCACCTCGACCACCACCGGCACCCGGTGTTCTTCGGCCATCTTCTGCGCCTTGAGCAGGGCAGGGGCGATCTCGGCCGGCTCGAACACGCGCAGTGCCTTGCAACCCAGGCCTTCGACCACGGCCACGTGGTCCACGCCGTAGTTGTTGGCTTCGGTGGCGTTGATGTTCTCGAACGCCAGTTGAACACAGTAATCCATGTCGAAGCCACGCTGGGCCTGGCGGATCAGGCCCAGGTAGGCGTTGTTCACCAGCACGTGGACGTAGGGCAGGTTGAACTGCGCGCCCACGGCCAGCTCTTCGATCATGAACTGGAAGTCGTAGTCACCCGACAGCGCGACGACCTTGCGCTTGGGATCGGCCTTGACCACGCCCAGGGCGGCGGGGATG
>NZ_JBCGFQ010000120.1:0-1083 GCF_040984075.1 Pseudomonas sp. I2 | reverse complement strand
CCTCGTCGATATCACCCGAGCAGGCGACCCGAACGTTCGGAGGCTCCTCGCTGTCCATTCGCTCCCCTGGCGCGGTATGAACCGCCGCCTCATAGTGCAGTTTGATCCTGACGAGCCCAGCATGTCTGCGCCCACCTTCGCGGAACCTGACCAGGTCCGCTAGCGGGCGGCCGGAAGGTGAATGCTAGGCATGATCTAACCCTCGGTCTCTGGCGTCGCGACTGCGAAATTTCGCGAGGGTTTCCGAGAAGGTGATTGCGCTTCGCAGATCTCCAGGCGCGTGGGTGCGGACGTAGTCAGCGCCATTGCCGATCGCGTGAAGTTCCGCCGCAAGGCTCGCTGGACCCAGATCCTTTACAGGAAGGCCAACGGTGGCGCCCAAGAAGGATTTCCGCGACACCGAGACCAATAGCGGAAGCCCCAACGCCGACTTCAGCTTTTGAAGGTTCGACAGCACGTGCAGCGATGTTTCCGGTGCGGGGCTCAAGAAAAATCCCATCCCCGGATCGAGGATGAGCCGGTCGGCAGCGACCCCGCTCCGTCGCAAGGCGGAAACCCGCGCCTCGAAGAACCGCACAATCTCGTCGAGCGCGTCTTCGGGTCGAAGGTGACCGGTGCGGGTGGCGATGCCATCCCGCTGCGCTGAGTGCATAACCACCAGCCTGCAGTCCGCCTCAGCAATATCGGGATAGAGCGCAGGGTCAGGAAATCCTTGGATATCGTTCAGGTAGCCCACGCCGCGCTTGAGCGCATAGCGCTGGGTTTCCGGTTGGAAGCTGTCGATTGAAACACGGTGCATCTGATCGGACAGGGCGTCTAAGAGCGGCGCAATACGTCTGATCTCATCGGCCGGCGATACAGGCCTCGCGTCCGGATGGCTGGCGGCCGGTCCGACATCCACGACGTCTGATCCGACTCGCAGCATTTCGATCGCCGCGGTGACAGCGCCGGCGGGGTCTAGCCGCCGGCTCTCATCGAAGAAGGAGTCCTCGGTGAGATTCAGAATGCCGAACACCGTCACCATGGCGTCGGCCTCCGCAGCGACTTCCACGATGGGGATCGGGCGAGCAAAAAGGCAGCAAT
>NZ_JBCGFQ010000119.1:0-1122 GCF_040984075.1 Pseudomonas sp. I2 | reverse complement strand
AACCGAACAGGCTTATGTCCACTGGGTTCGTGCCTTCATCCGTTTCCACGGTGTGCGTCACCCGGCAACCTTGGGCAGCAGCGAAGTCGAGGCATTTCTGTCCTGGCTGGCGAACGAGCGCAAGGTTTCGGTCTCCACGCATCGTCAGGCATTGGCGGCCTTGCTGTTCTTCTACGGCAAGGTGCTGTGCACGGATCTGCCCTGGCTTCAGGAGATCGGAAGACCTCGGCCGTCGCGGCGCTTGCCGGTGGTGCTGACCCCGGATGAAGTGGTTCGCATCCTCGGTTTTCTGGAAGGCGAGCATCGTTTGTTCGCCCAGCTTCTGTATGGAACGGGCATGCGGATCAGTGAGGGTTTGCAACTGCGGGTCAAGGATCTGGATTTCGATCACGGCACGATCATCGTGCGGGAGGGCAAGGGCTCCAAGGATCGGGCCTTGATGTTACCCGAGAGCTTGGCACCCAGCCTGCGCGAGCAGCTGTCGCGTGCACGGGCATGGTGGCTGAAGGACCAGGCCGAGGGCCGCAGCGGCGTTGCGCTTCCCGACGCCCTTGAGCGGAAGTATCCGCGCGCCGGGCATTCCTGGCCGTGGTTCTGGGTTTTTGCGCAGCACACGCATTCGACCGATCCACGGAGCGGTGTCGTGCGTCGCCATCACATGTATGACCAGACCTTTCAGCGCGCCTTCAAACGTGCCGTAGAACAAGCAGGCATCACGAAGCCCGCCACACCGCACACCCTCCGCCACTCGTTCGCGACGGCCTTGCTCCGCAGCGGTTACGACATTCGAACCGTGCAGGATCTGCTCGGCCATTCCGACGTCTCTACGACGATGATTTACACGCATGTGCTGAAAGTTGGCGGTGCCGGAGTGCGCTCACCGCTTGATGCGCTGCCGCCCCTCACTAGTGAGAGGTAGGGCAGCGCAAGTCAATCCTGGCGGATTCACTACCCCTGCGCGAAGGCCATCGGTGCCGCATCGAACGGCCGGTTGCGGAAAGTCCTCCCTGCGTCCGCTGATGGCCGGCAGCAGCCCGTCGTTGCCTGATGGATCCAACCCCTCCGCTGCTATAGTGCAGTCGGCTTCTGACGTTCAGTGCAGCCGTCTTCTGAAAACGACAT
>NZ_JBCGFQ010000118.1:0-1236 GCF_040984075.1 Pseudomonas sp. I2 | reverse complement strand
CGGACGCCAAGAAGCGATACTTAGATCGCTATCTTGGAGGTTGCCATGTACCCGAGCACTCGCCGTAACTACACCGATGAGTTCAAGGCTCAGGCCGTTGCGCTAGCTGAAAGCGTTGGCAGAACCGAAGCTGCCCGCCAGCTAGAGATGTCCGTCAAGACGCTCGACAACTGGGTAGATGCCATGCGCAGGGGTAAGCCGTTGAGCTCTCCTGAACGCAAGCCCATCACCAAGGAGGACAGCGAACTGGCCCGCCTGAGAGCCGAAATTGCTGAGCTGAAAATGGAGCGTGAGATCCTAAAAAAGGCGGCGGTGTTCTTTGCCAGAGAGTCCAGGTGAGATACGCCTTCGTCGCCTCTGAACGGGCTCGATATCCGGTGCGGGTGTTGTGCCGGGTAATGGAAGTCTCCGTGTCAGGTTTCTACGATTACACGCACCGTCAGTCCTGCCCTGATCCCGATGCGCAAATTCGCATTGCGTTGCGAAACGCCTATGCTGGCAGCCGAAATACTTACGGCCGTCCGCGGCTGGTTGCAGCTTTGCGTCAGAACTCGCATGCAGTGGGCCACAAACGGATCAGACGCTTGATGCAGGAGGAGCGGATACAGGGCAAGTCCAAAGGCGGTTTCAGGCCCTGTACCACCGACAGCCGGCACCATCTGCCGGCCGCTAGTAATGTACTGGCGCGTCAGTTTTCCATCGATAACCCCACCCCAACTTGGGTAAGCGATATCACTTATCTCCCAACCAAAGAGGGCTGGCTGTATCTGGCCGTGGTGCTGAGCATTCAGACACGTCAGGTATTGGGTTACAGCTTGGCGGATCGGATGCCCGACGAGTTGGTTGAGCGCGCCTTCATCAACGCCTGGAATGCCTGTCTTGGCCTATACGGGGTGGTATTTCACTCCGATCAGGGGCGCCAGTATGCCAGTAGCAAATTCCGCTTCGAACTGGCCAAGAAAGGCGTTACTCAGAGCATGAGCCGCAGGGGCAATTGCTGGGATAACGCGGTTGCTGAGAGCTTCTTTGCCACGTTGAAGCGAGAGGAGGCCTGCAGCGTCTACCCTAGTAAGAAGCAGGCGCATCTATCAATTGCCAGCTACATCCATGGGTTTTACAACAGCAACCGACTGCATTCAGCGTTGGGCTATCGCTCTCCGAACGACTATGCAAAAGGCTTAAGGCAGTCGGTTGAATAGCCAGCTTCTTGGCGTCCGCTGTCACGGGACAGGTCCA
>NZ_JBCGFQ010000117.1:0-1367 GCF_040984075.1 Pseudomonas sp. I2 | reverse complement strand
CTCCCCACCAACTGCTTCAACCGCCCGGCCTGCTGGCTCAGGGCATCGCAGTGACGCAGGGTCTCGTTGAGGTTCTCCACCCCTTGCTGGTTGAGGGTGTTGATCTGGGTGATGTCCAGGTTCAGGCTCTCGACCACCGCGCTCTGCTCCTCGGTGGCGGTGGCCACCGACTGGTTCATGCCGTCGATCTCGCCGATGCGCTGGGTGACGCTGGACAGCCGTTCGCCGGCCTGGTTGGCCACCTGCACGGTCTGTTCGCTGGACACCTGGCTTTCGTTCATGGTGTGCACCGCCTCGCGTGAGCCGACCTGCAGGCCGGTGATCATGCGGTGGATCTCCTCGGCCGAGGCCTGGGTGCGGTGGGCCAGGTTGCGCACCTCGTCGGCGACCACCGCGAAGCCACGCCCGGCCTCGCCGGCGCGGGCAGCCTCGATGGCGGCGTTGAGCGCCAGCAGGTTGGTCTGCTGGGAGATGCCCTTGATCACGTCGAGGATCTTGCCGATCTCGTCGGTGCTGGCGTTGAGCGCCTCGATCTGCCCGCAGGACTCGCTGATCTTCAGCGACAGGGCGGTCATGGCGTCGATGGCCGCGTCGACCACCTGGCGGCCGTCGTTGGCCTGCTCGCTGGCACCGCTGGCGTGCTGCGAGGCGTCGGCGGCGTTGCGGGCGATCTCCTGGGTGGCCGCGCCCAACTGGTTGATCGCCGCGGCGACGCTGTTGGTGCGCAGGCTCTGCTCCTCGGAGCCGATGATCGAGGCGTTGGAGGCGCTGACCACCTTCTCCGACAGGTCGTGCACCAGGCGTGTGGCCGAGGACACCTCGGTGATCGAGGCATGGATGCGCTCGACGAAGCGGTTGAACGAGCTGGCGAGCTCGCCGAACTCGTCCTGCTGCTGCACCGCCAGGCGGCGGGTCAGGTCGCCCTCGCCCTCGGCGATGTCGCGCATGGCGCGGCCCATGGTGGTCAGCGGGCGCATCAGCACGGGGATCAGCAGGCCCAGCAGGCCGGCGATGGCGGCCACGGCGATGAGCATGGCGATGATCGCCGAGGTACGGAACTGGCCGAGGGCGGCGTAGGCCTTGTCCTTGTCGATGGACAGGCCGATGTACCACTGCGCCGAGGGCAGGCCGGCGACCGGGGTGAAGGAGATGAGCCGCGCCTGGCCGTCGAGGGTCACGTCCTGCATACCCGGCTCGACACGCAAGGTGCTACCGGGGTAGATGTCCTTGAGGTTCTTCATCACCTGGGCCTTGTCGGGGCTGACGATCACCTGGCCGTCGCGGTCGGCCAGGAAGGCATGGCCGATGCCGCCGAAGTCCACGGCGTTGATGATGTCCACCAGGGTGTCCAGGCTCAGGTCGCCGCC
>NZ_JBCGFQ010000116.1:0-1371 GCF_040984075.1 Pseudomonas sp. I2 | reverse complement strand
GCCGTTCTGGTCATGCGCCGTGAAGGTGTAGATACCGCGTTCGGCATCCCGGGGGCTGCCATCAACCCGCTTTACTCGGCCCTGAAGAAAGTCGGTGGCATCGATCACGTCCTCGCTCGTCACGTCGAAGGCGCCTCGCACATGGCCGAGGGCTACACCCGCGCCAACCCCGGCAACATCGGCGTGTGCATCGGCACCTCCGGCCCTGCCGGCACCGACATGGTCACCGGCCTGTACAGTGCCTCGGCCGACTCCATCCCGATCCTCTGCATCACCGGCCAGGCCCCGCGCGCACGCCTGCACAAGGAAGACTTCCAGGCCGTCGACATCACCAACATCGTCAAGCCGGTGACCAAGTGGGCCACCACCGTCCTGGAACCGGGCCAGGTGCCCTACGCCTTCCAGAAAGCCTTCTACGAAATGCGCACCGGCCGCCCGGGCCCCGTGCTGATCGACCTGCCGTTCGACGTGCAGATGGCCGAGATCGAATTCGACATCGACGCCTACGAACCCCTGCCGGTCCACAAGCCAGCGGCCAACCGCGTCCAGGCCGAGAAGGCCCTGGCCATGCTCAATGAAGCCGAGCGCCCGCTGATCGTCGCCGGTGGCGGCATCATCAACGCCGACGCCAGCGACAAGCTGGTCGAGTTCGCCGAACTGACCGGCGTGCCGGTCATCCCGACCCTGATGGGCTGGGGCACCATCCCTGACGACCACCCGCAGATGGTCGGCATGGTCGGCCTGCAAACCTCGCACCGCTACGGCAACGCCACCCTGCTCAAGTCCGACCTGGTGTTCGGCATCGGCAACCGCTGGGCCAACCGCCACACCGGTTCGGTCGACGTCTACACCGAAGGCCGCACCTTCATCCACGTGGACATCGAACCGACCCAGATCGGCCGCGTGTTCACCCCCGACCTGGGGATCGTCTCCGATGCCGGCGCCGCGCTGGATGCCTTCATCGAAGTGGCCCGCGAGTGGAAGGCCGCCGGCAAGCTCAAGAACCGCGGCGAGTGGCTGCAAGACTGCCAGCAGCGCAAGTCGAGCCTGCAGCGCAAGACCCACTTCGACAACGTGCCGGTCAAGCCGCAGCGCGTCTACGAAGAGATGAACCAGGTGTTCGGCAAGGACACCTGCTACGTCAGCACCATCGGCCTGTCGCAGATCGCCGGCGCGCAGTTCCTGCACGTGTACAAGCCGCGTCACTGGATCAACTGCGGCCAGGCCGGCCCGCTGGGCTGGACCATCCCCGCCGCCCTGGGCGTGGTCAAGGCCGATCCCAAGCGCAAGGTCGTCGCGCTGTCGGGTGACTACGACTTCCAGTTCATGATCGAAGAGCTGGCCGTGGGCGCGCAGTTCAACCTGCCCTAC
>NZ_JBCGFQ010000115.1:0-1379 GCF_040984075.1 Pseudomonas sp. I2 | reverse complement strand
TGGTTCTTCGACCAGCGCATGAGCGAGCCGCAACACTGGAACCAGTCGCTGTTGCTGCGCGGCACCGAAACGGTGGATGCCAGCGCATTGGAGCAGGCGCTGCTGGCACTGTACGCCCAGCACGACGCCCTGCGCCTGCGCTTTGCCGACGGCAGCGCCGAACACGGTCCGCTGCAACCGGCCCAGCCGTTGCTGTGGCGTGCCGCGCTGCGCAGCGCCGAGGAAATCGAGGCGACCTGCGAAGAGGCCCAGCGTAGTCTGGATCTGGCCCAGGGCCCGCTGCTGCGTGCGGTGCTGATCGACCTGGCCGACGGTGGCCAGCGCCTGCTGCTGGTGATCCACCACCTGGTGGTCGATGGCGTGTCCTGGCGCGTGCTGCTGGAAGACCTGCACGATGCCTACCGCCAGGCCCTGGCGGGCAGCACGCCGAAACTGCCAGCTAAGACCAGCGCCTTCAAGACCTGGGGCGAACGCCTGCAGCAGCATGCCGCAAGCTTGGACAGCGAGCTGGCCTACTGGCAAGGGCAACTGGCCGGTGCGCCGCTGGACCTGCCCGAGGCCGAGCTGGGCGCCAGCCTGCAGAATCGTCACCGTCAGAGCGTGCAGGCACGCCTGGATGCCGAACTGACCCGACGCCTGCTGCAACAGGCCCCGGCGGCCTACCGCACCCAGGTCAACGACCTGCTGCTGACCGCCTTGGCCCGGGTGGTGTGCCGCTGGAGCGGCGCCGATTCGGCGCTGGTGGAGCTGGAAGGCCATGGCCGCGAAGACCTGTTCGACGACATTGACCTGAGCCGTACGGTGGGCTGGTTCACCAGCGCCTACCCGGTGCGCCTGACCCCGGCCGCCGAGCTGGGCGCCTCGATCAAGCAGGTCAAGGAACAGCTGCGCGGCGTGCCGCACAAGGGCATCGGTTTCGGCGCTTTGCGCTACCTGGGCGACGAGGCTGCGCGCGCGAGCCTGGCCGGGCTGCCGGTGCCGCGCATCACCTTCAACTACCTGGGCCAGCTGGATGGCCAGTTCGATGAGCGGGCGCTGTTCGTGCCCGCCGCCGAAAGCGCGGGTGAGGAGCAGAGCCCGCTGGCGCCACTGGGCAACTGGCTGGTGCTCAATGGCCAGGTGTATGGTGGCGAGCTGAGCCTGGCGTTCAGCTTCAGCGGGCAGATGTTCGCCCGTGCGACCATCGAGCGGCTGGCGCGGGCCTACGAGGCGGAGCTGGCGGCGCTGGTCGAGCACTGCCAGGCGCCGCAAGGGCTGACGCCGTCGGACTTCCCGCTGGCGGGCCTGAGCCAGGCGCAACTCGACGCACTGCCGGTGGCGGTGGCCGAGGTCGAAGACATCTACCCACTGTCGCCGATGCAGCAGGGCATGCTGTTCCA
>NZ_JBCGFQ010000114.1:0-1403 GCF_040984075.1 Pseudomonas sp. I2 | reverse complement strand
CGCCCCCACTCTCTCGAAAACATGATCATCCCAGCGACGGAGGATGAGCACCGGCCATTTCAGGGAGATTGAGCAATGACCACAGATGACACCAGGGCCAAAACGACTGTCGGCAAGACAAAGTTCTATCAGGGCAAAGGCCTGACAGACCCGCTGTTTTGCATCGAACCCGGTATCCCTTGCCGATACGCCCGCGAACAGGCTTCGGAGTTGATGGGGTACGTGCGCGATATGACCATCACGGGGGTAATGGAAGACAAGCCCCAGCTGATTTGGGCGTCGTACTACTTGGCAGCGCTGGCCAAGGCGCTGATGGACGATGCGGAGCTGGGAATGATGCGCTGAATTCGAGGGTGCCTGGGCTGGCGCCATCGATGGCAAGCTGGCCCACAGGTACTGCGCATTAGGTCGCGCTGGCTTACCCGCATAGCAGACAACATCACCGCAATGAGCAAGTGTGCACGTTCATGCGTGCACACCGCCCCGCCTTTGAAAAATCCAGACATTAAAAGCAGAGAAGTTTCCTACGCACTCTTGGGAAGTTAATGGCACGTCCATTGGGACTTCGCCGCCTAGTATTCGAGCCTTCAGCCATGCCAACCCTGAGATTGGCTTGGACATTTCGACCGGCACGCCTCCGCAATAGGGAACCTCTGCGGAGCACGCTCGGTACCTCGAAACGGCGGACAAGGACTTCGCATGCCCAGCCAACCCGACCTGCATTACAGCTGCCAGCCACTCATTTTCGAACTGCTGCCCTTCCCCCTCGACGAGGGCCTGAGCGCCCCGTTCCAACTCAGCCTTGAGCGGATTAGCGAAGAAGACGGCTTCGTCTTCGGCCAACTGCTCGAACAGCCCGTTCTGTTCATGCTCTGGCGCCCCAACCCAATGCTGCGGCACATCCTGCTGGCGATCACTTTCGGGCGCCACTTCTACCTCAAGCCGTTGTTCGCCACTTGGGTCACGTCGCAGGGCCAGCAACTGGCCGCTCACCAACGCGCACTCAAGGACACACCTTCGCATGTCTGAACCCCTTTTACCCCCCGGCCTGGAAAGGCTGCGCCAGGGCGTGCGCAACGGTGCACTGCCCGTGCCCCCTACCCTCTGCGTGCCCTGCTCCCTGCCCGGCGCGCTGTTCTCCCTCGACGGCAACGACGGCTGCGACCACCTGCTGGGCATCCCCTCCCGCGACGGCGTCGGCCCTGAGTGGTTCCACCGTAACCCGTGGATCCGCGACAAGACGCGCAATCAGCGCGACACCTTCCTGCAACGGGTACTGGAACACGCCGGCAGCACGCTAGGCGATGCCTGGCTCGCCGAGTTCCATGCCTTCGCCGCCACCGAAAAGCTTGAACTGGTGTGCGTCGATGACCAGTTGCAACTGGACGACCTGGCGCCGCCAG
>NZ_JBCGFQ010000113.1:0-1637 GCF_040984075.1 Pseudomonas sp. I2 | reverse complement strand
GAAATCCGCGCCCCGCGTGGCAACAAGCTGACCGCCAAGAGCTGGCTGACCGAAGCGCCGCTGCGCATGCTGATGAACAACCTCGACCCGCAGGTGGCCGAGAACCCCAAGGAGCTGGTGGTGTACGGCGGCATCGGCCGCGCCGCGCGCAACTGGGAGTGCTACGACAAGATCGTCGAGACCCTGACCCGCCTGGAAGACGACGAAACCCTGCTGGTGCAGTCGGGCAAGCCGGTCGGCGTGTTCAAGACCCACGCCAATGCCCCGCGCGTGCTGATCGCCAACTCCAACCTGGTGCCACACTGGGCCAACTGGGAACACTTCAACGAACTGGATGCCAAGGGCCTGGCCATGTACGGGCAGATGACCGCCGGCAGCTGGATCTACATCGGCAGCCAGGGCATCGTCCAGGGCACCTACGAAACCTTCGTCGAGGCCGGTCGCCAGCACTATGGCGGTGACCTCAAGGGCAAGTGGGTGCTGACCGCAGGCCTGGGCGGCATGGGCGGTGCCCAGCCGCTGGCCGCGACCCTGGCCGGCGCCTGCTCGCTGAACATCGAATGCCAGCAGAGCCGCATCGACTTCCGCCTGCAGACCCGCTACGTGGACGAGCAGGCCAGCGACCTGGACGACGCCCTGGCGCGCATCGCCCGCTACACTGCCGAAGGCAAGGCCATCTCCATCGCCCTGCATGGCAACGCCGCCGAAATCCTGCCGGAGCTGGTCAAGCGCGGCGTGCGCCCGGACATGGTCACCGACCAGACCAGCGCCCACGACCCACTCAACGGCTACCTGCCCGCCGGCTGGACCTGGGAGCAGTACCGCGACCGTGCACAGACCGAGCCAGCCGCCGTGGTCAAGGCGGCCAAGCAGTCCATGGCCGTGCACGTGCAAGCCATGCTCGACTTCCAGAAGCAGGGCGTGCCGACCTTCGACTACGGCAACAACATCCGCCAGATGGCCAAGGAAGAAGGCGTGGCCAACGCCTTCGACTTCCCCGGCTTCGTCCCGGCCTACATCCGCCCGCTGTTCTGCCGTGGCATCGGCCCGTTCCGCTGGGCGGCCCTGTCGGGCGACCCGCAGGACATCTACAAGACCGACGCCAAGGTCAAGGAGCTGATCCCCGACGACGCTCACCTGCACCGCTGGCTGGACATGGCCCGCGAGCGCATCAGCTTCCAGGGCCTGCCGGCACGTATCTGCTGGGTCGGCCTGGGCCTGCGTGCCAAGCTGGGCCTGGCGTTCAACGAGATGGTGCGCAGCGGCGAGCTGTCGGCACCGGTCGTCATCGGCCGCGACCACCTGGACTCCGGCTCGGTGTCCAGCCCCAACCGCGAGACCGAAGCCATGCGCGACGGCTCCGACGCGGTCTCCGACTGGCCGCTGCTCAACGCCCTGCTCAACACCGCAGGCGGCGCCACCTGGGTCTCGCTGCACCATGGCGGTGGCGTGGGCATGGGCTTCTCCCAGCATTCGGGCATGGTCATCGTCTGCGACGGTACCGACGAAGCGGCGGCGCGTATCGCGCGCGTGCTGACCAACGACCCGGGCACCGGCGTGATGCGCCACGCCGACGCCGGCTATCAGATCGCTATCGACTGCGCCAAGGAGCAGGGCCTGGACCTGCCGATGATCAC
>NZ_JBCGFQ010000112.1:0-1660 GCF_040984075.1 Pseudomonas sp. I2 | reverse complement strand
ATGCTCTGCTCCAGCGGGTAGCTTTCAGCGGTGGCGTTCCACGTGACCAGGGTGCGCTCGCGCTCGGCGGCCGCCAGCAATGGCAGTTCGGCCACCGGTTGTTGCGGTTGCTCGACGATGCCTTGCAGCAGGTTCAGCCAATGCTCACCCAGGCGCACGATGGTGGCCTGGTCGAACAGGTCAGTGGCGTAGATCAGCGAAGCGCTCAGCCCTTCATCGGTCTCGCAGGTGTCCAGGCTCAGGTCGAACTGCGTGGTGTCGTTGTCCCAGGCCATGGCCTGGACCGCCAAGCCTGGCACGGCGCGTACCGGCGCGAGCGCGGCGGCCTGGTGGTTGAACATCACCTGGAACAGCGGGCTGTGGCTGAGGCTGCGGGTCGGCGCCAGCGCATCCACCAGTTGCTCGAACGGCAGGTCCTGGTGCGCCTGGGCGCCCAGCGCAGCCTGACGCACCTGTTGCAGCAGCACGCCGAACGGCTGGCGTGGATCGATATCGGCACGCAGTACCTGGGTGTTGACGAAGAAGCCGATCAGCCCTTCGGTCTCGACCCGGTTGCGGTTGGCCACCGGCACGCCGACACGGATGTCGCGCTGGCCACTGTAGCGATGCAGCAAGGCCTGGAACGACGCCAGCAGCACCATGAACAGGGTCGCGCCCTGGCGGCGGGCCAACGCCTCGAGGCCGTCCTTCAACGCCGACGGCACGGCCAGGTCGAGCTGGGCGCCGCGGTAGCTCTGCTCGGCAGGACGCGGGCGGTCCAGCGGCAAGGCCAGCACATCCTGCTCGCTGCCCAGTTGCCCGACCCAGTAGGCCAGTTGCCGCTCACGCTCGCCAGCCTCCATCCATTCACGCTGCCAACGGGCGTAGTCGGCATATTGCAGCGCCAGGGCAGGCAGTGGGGCGGCATCGCCCTCGCGGTGGCGGGCATAGCTATCGATCAGTTCGCCGACCATCAGCTGCATGGACGCCGCATCCGAGACGATATGGTGCTGAGTCAGCACCAGCACCTGGTCGTCGGCCGCCAGCTCCAGCAGACGGGCCCGCAGCAGCGGGCCGCGGGCCAGGTCGAACGGCTGGCGGATCTCCTCAGCGACACGCGCCTGAAGGGTCGCCTCGTCCGCCAGTCGTTCATGGGCGATGGCCAGCGCAGCCGAGCGCTCGATCACCTGGACGATGCCCTCGTCGCTTTCGACGAAGCGAGTACGCAGGGCCTCATGACGCTCGACCAGCGCATCGAAGCTGTGTTGCAGCGCCGCACGATCGAGGCTGCCTTTCAGGCGCAGGACCATGGGGATGTGGTAGGCGCTGCTGTGTGGCTCCAGCTGCCAGAGGAACCATTGGCGTTGCTGGGCATAGGACACCGGCAACGCCGCATCGCGCGGCGTCGGCCGGATGGCCGGAGCCCGCGCCGCCAACGACGGGGCTGGCAGGCTGGCGACGAAGCCCTGCAGGCTGGCCTGCTCGAACAGCGTCTTGAGCGGTGCGTCGATGCCTAGCTCGCGCAGACGCGAAAACACCTGGGTAGCCAACAGCGAATGCCCGCCCAGTTCGAAGAAGTTGTCAGTCAGGCCGACTCGCTCAAGCCCGAGGACCTGCGCCCAGATTGCCGCGACCTGTTGTTCCAGTTCACTCTGCGGCGCCACATAGGCACGCTGCGATT
>NZ_JBCGFQ010000111.1:0-1680 GCF_040984075.1 Pseudomonas sp. I2 | reverse complement strand
AGCTCATGTCGATCACGATCTTGTTCGGGCCAACGCCTTCGGCCACGCCGTTTTCACCGAACAGGACGGCTTCGACCTGTGGGGTGTCGGGGACCATGACGATGATGAACTCGGCTTCCTGGGCCACGGCTTGCGGGGTCGGCAATGCCGTGGCGACGAGATCGGCCGGGGCCGGGTCGTGATGGGTGGAAACGAACAGTTCGTGACCTGCCTTTTGCAGGTTCTGGGCCATGGGTTTGCCCATGATGCCGGTGCCGATGAAACCGATTTTCGCCATGAGAGATTACCTCGTTGTATTGATTGAAATCTCGATGGGGCAGGCGACGCTGGCAGTGTGGGCGCTGCCCCTTCGAGAGCATCCTCAGATCGCGTTGTGGGTCTTCAGCCAACCCAGGCCCGCCTTGGTGGTGGTCAGTGGCTTGTACTCCGCACCCACCCAGCCCTGGTAGCCGATGCGGTCCAGGTGTTCGAACAGGAAGCGGTAGTTGATCTCGCCGGTACCGGGTTCGTTGCGGCCGGGGTTGTCGGCCAGCTGGATGTGGTTGATCGCAGCGAGGTGGGTTTTCATGGTGCGCGCCAGGTCACCTTCCATGATCTGCATGTGATAGATGTCGTACTGCAGGAACAGGTTGGCGCTGCCGACTTGCTCGCGGATGGCCAGCGCCTGGGGCGTGGTGTTGAGATAGAAGCCGGGGATGTCGCGGGTGTTGATCATCTCCATCACCAGCTTGATGCCCACGGCCTCGAGTCGGTTGGCGGCGTATTCGAGGTTGTCGAGCAGGGTGTTCTGCACCACGAACGGGTCGACGCCCTCTGGCGCGATGCCCGCCAGGCAGTTGACCTGGGTGTTGCCCAGGATCTTGGCGTATTCGATGGCTTTGTCGACACCGGCGCGAAATTCCTCGACGCGGTCGGGGTGGCAGGCGATGCCGCGCTCGCCTTGCGCCCAATCGCCCGCTGGCAGGTTGAACAGCACCTGCTGCAGTTGGTTGGCGTCCAGGCGGGCGCGCAGTTCCTCGACTGGGTAGTCGTAGGGGAACAGGTACTCGACGCCACGGAACCCGGCCTGGGCAGCGGCGGTGAAGCGGTCGAGGAAGTCCAGTTCGGTGAACAGCATGGACAGGTTGGCAGCGAAACGGGGCATGGTTGGCTCCTGATGGCTTGGCGTGGGCGGATCAGTCCAGCGGCATGATCGAGGTCGGGGCGTCGGCGGCGGTGCTGGCCAACGCCTCGAACTCGTTGATGGCGTTGATCTCGGTGCCCATGGCGATGTTGGTGACGCGCTCGAGGATGACTTCCACCACCACCGGCACGCGGAAGGTCTCCATCAGCTCGGTGGCCTTGGCGAAAGCAGCTTGCAGGTGGCTGGCGTCGAACACGCGGATCGCCTTGCAGCCCAGGCCCTCGACCACGGCCACGTGGTCCACGCCGTAGCTGCCCAGCTCCGGGGCATTGACGTTCTCGAATGACAGTTGCACGCAATAGTCCATGTCGAAACCGCGCTGGGCCTGGCGGATCAGGCCCAGGTAGGCGTTGTTCACCAGCACGTGGATGTAGGGCAGGTTGAACTGCGCGCCCACGGCCAGCTCTTCGATCATGAACTGGAAGTCGTAGTCACCCGACAGCGCGACGACCTTGCGCTTGGGATCGGCCTTGACCACGCCCAGGGCGGCGGGGATG
>NZ_JBCGFQ010000110.1:0-1778 GCF_040984075.1 Pseudomonas sp. I2 | reverse complement strand
GCTTGATGGTGGGCTGTATATCGAGTTAGGCGCGAGGTGCTATGGTCAAAGTGTGGTGTCAGGCGGGGAGGAGGCTTATATGAGATGTAATCCGGCCGATACATATACCAAGATGATTTAAGTATTCCTCTTTGTGAGGTTGGATGTCTAATTTATAAAGGATCTTCTTGAGATCCTTTTTTTCCGCGCGTAATCTCTTGCCCTGTAAACGAAAAAACCACCCTGGCAGGTGGTTTTTCGTAGGTTAGGTAATCCTGGCAGATCCCCTAACCGTGGTAACAGTCTTGTGCGAGACATGTCACCAAATTTGTCCTTTCAGTGTAGCCTCACTAAGGCCGCCACTTCAAGAACTCTTGAGACATCTCTCGCACATCCTGTTTGCCAATGGCCGTTGCCAATGGCGATTAGTCGTGTCTTTCCGGGTTGGACTCAAGTTGATAGTTACCGGACAAGGCGCAGCAGTCGGACTGAACGGGGGGTTCGTGCATACAGTCCAGCTTGGAGCGAACTGCCTACCCGGAACTGAGTGTCAGGCGTGGAATGAGATAAACGCGGCCATAACAGCGGAATGACACCGGTAAACCGAAAGGCAGGAACAGGAGAGCGCACGAGGGAGCCACCAGGGGGAAACGCCTGGTATCTTTAAGTCCTGTCGGGTTTCGCCACCACTGATTTGAGCGTCAGATTTCGTGATGCTTGTCAGGGGGGCGGAGCCTATGGAAAAACGCCTGCGGTGCTGGCTTCTTCCGGTGCTTTGCTTTTTGCTCACATGTTCTTTCCGGCTTTATCCCCTGATTCTGTGGATAACCGTATTACCGCCTTTGAGTGCGCTGACACCGCTCGCCGCAGCCGAACGACCGAGCGTAGCGAGTCAGTGAGCGAGGAAGCGGAAAAGCGCCTGGACGCGCATTTTCTCCTTACGCATCTGTGCGGAATTTCACACCCGGCATGGGGCACTTTTCATACAATTCGCACTGATGCCGCATAGTTAAGCCAGTATACACTCCGCTATCGCTACGTGACTGGGTCAGGGCTTCGCCCCGACACCCCGCATCAGTGCGTACGTGCTCAATGTGGTTTCCGGTTCTCTTCCGCTTCCTCGCCCACTCGCTCACTACGTTCGGTCGCTGGGGCTGCGGCGAGCGGTGTCACCTCTCGCATGTTGTCGGTGATTCCGTTGTTGTTCTTTCGGGGATGAGTCGCCAGATAGCCCCTCAAACGCGCTCAGAAGCTCTCAGACACACGAAACGGGTTTTAAATGCCCGTCAGGGCATGGAAGGCGCGAAAAACGCTTACAGAGGCTCTCAGGAGGTCAGGCGCGCCGATACCCCTAACCAGGGGCTTTCAGGTCGCTAGGAACCGCGTCAGCCCCCTGCAAAGCCTATTTGCACGGCACAGGCAGCTATTCGGCTGGTTGGTGGTCGTAGACCGTCGGTGTTACAGCGATGGGGGTCTGGGGTTCTCCCCAGACGGTTTCCGGTTGCGCTCAAGGCGCTGCCGGAACCGTGGCGGCGCGGTCGTTCTGGGGATCGGGGAGCAAAAACAAGCAAGGGATTTTGAGGCGGCAAAAGAGCAATGCAGGATAGACAATCATGGTCAAAACGTTAACACGTAGCCCCTGATTGTCCGCCTGCCGCTGGCTCTTTAAATCCGGCCGCCCTGAATGACACTAAAGCCGTTTTTGAGTGCCTTTTTGTGGTTGGTTACGGTGCCTTTCCAACCAAATTGTTCATTCAGCCGGTATGTTTTTGATCTGCCGACTTTAGGTCCCTCAAAGA
>NZ_JBCGFQ010000109.1:0-1837 GCF_040984075.1 Pseudomonas sp. I2 | reverse complement strand
TCACCTGGGCCTTGTCGGGGCTGACGATCACCTGGCCGTCGCGGTCGGCCAGGAAGGCATGGCCGATGCCGCCGAAGTCCACGGCGTTGATGATGTCCACCAGGGTGTCCAGGCTCAGGTCGCCGCCGACCACGCCCAGCAGTTCAGCGTCGGCACGGGCCTTCACCGGGATGGCGATGGTCACTACCTGGCCGCCCACCGAGGCTTGGTAGGGCGGGGTCAGCAGGGTCTGGTCGGCGGTCACCGCCGCGGTGTACCAGGGGCGCTGGCGCGGGTCGTAGCCGTCGGGCATCTTGGCGTCCGGACGTTGGGTGAACAGCCCGTCGTTGCGGCCGAAGTAGGTGAACTGGAAGTTGCGGGTATAGGACGGCTGGTCGACCAGCCCCGGCAGGTTGTCGCCGGCACCTTGCTGGGCGATGTCCTGGGCTAGGTTCTCCAGCACCAGGATGCGCCCGCTCATCCAGTTCTGCACGCTGCTGGCGGTCTGCGCGCCGGCCTGGCGTACGGAGGCCTCGATGTTCTGGCGGATGATGTTGCGCTGCAAATAGTCGTTGTAGAGGGTGAACGAGGCGAATGCCAGGACCACGACGGCGCAGGCGCTGAGCAGGCTCTTGTGGCGGAATTTCAGGTTCATGTTTCGAGACCTTGGGCCAGTGGGAGGGGGCGCCGCGCGCTTGTGGCGCGCATGGCGGGACCTGTCATCACCGGTATCGGCCGATCCTGAAAAATATTGAAAGGCCCTGCGTCGTAGGACATGGCCGGAATTCGTAACCCATTACTCGCGCGCCCTTGGCGTGCTGCCCAGCAGGCTGTCCTCGACTTGCCCGGACAGGTAGTAGACCCCGGCCATGGCGCCGCTCTGACGGTTCTCCATCAAGTCGCGCCATTCCTCGTTCAGTGCCACGTTGAGGATCACCCGCAACTGCTCGACCATCTGCGGGTGCTCCTGGTCATGGCTGACCATGCCGAAGCCGGCCACCGCCACCGAGATCATCGCCCCGGCCGCCTTGCCCACCGCCGCCGCGACGGCGCTGGCGATGCCACGCGGGGCGAGGGTGGCGCCGAGTTTCTCGCTGGCGCGGTTGGCCACCGACGACAGCCCCGCCTGGGTCTGCCCCGGCGCTCGGGTGGCCTGCTGGTGCAGGTGTTGGCGCAGGGCCTGCCAGGCCGGTTGCTGTGCCAGGGACTTGGCCCGCAGGAGCTGGTACAGCGTGGCGTCGCGTGCCTGCGGTGGGCCCAGGGCGATGGCCGGGATGCGGTTCAGGCGTTGGCTGAACTGGTCGGGCGGGGCGTTGTAGCGTTGGATGATGGCCGGCAACTGCTGGCCGAGCAGTTGCAGGTACAGCTCGCTGGCGCGGTCGCGAATGGCTTCGGGGTCGATCTGTTCGGCGACGGGTTCGATCACCCGCTTGTGGTACTGCGCCTGCAGGTATTGGGCCAGGCGCCGTTCCGGCGGTTGCGCGCCGTTGCCGCTGTTCATCTTGTACCAGGCCACCTTGAGGGTGAGCCATTGCTGGGTCCAGTAGCCGGTGAACCAGGGGATGAAGTCGCTCTCGGTGCGTCGCTGCACCTGCTCCTTCCAGACCCGCATGGAGCGCCGGGCATAGTCGTTGGCCGAGCCGGTGGCGGCGACCGAGGCGCCGATCAGATCCTGGTCGATGCGCTGCCAGACCGCCGGTGTCGGGGTTATCGGCGGCGGAGCAGGGGGCTGCTTGCTGGCGCAGCCAGACAGCGCCAGGAGCAGGCAGAGCAGCAGGAGCGGGATGCGCGGGTTCACGCGGCGAGCCTCCCTGGATAGAGGCTGGAGTGATTCCCTGAGTATAGGTGGGGGGAGGTG
>NZ_JBCGFQ010000108.1:0-2161 GCF_040984075.1 Pseudomonas sp. I2 | reverse complement strand
CGATCAGCGAGCAGCGGCTGTCGATCTCACCGCAGGGTAGGGTGCGGTATCAGCTCAAGACGCCGTGGCGAAATGGGACCACGCATGTCGAATGGGATGCGGTGGACTTCATCGCCAAGCTGGCGGCACTGGTCCCGCCACCTCGCGCGCATCTCACCCGCTTCCACGGCGTATTCGCCCCGAATGCAAACCTGCGTGCGCAGCTGACGCCCTCGGGGCGCGGCAAGCGGCCTGCGGGCGATGCGGTGCCGGTTGACGCAAGCGCCCACGACGAGCCGCGCAGCCCCGAGCAGAAGCGCCGTGCGATGAGCTGGGCGCAACGGCTCAAGCGGGTCTTTTCCATCGACGTCACCGCCTGCGTCCACTGCGGCGGCGCGGTGCGGATCGTCGCCAGCATCGAAGACCCCAAGGCCATTCGCGCCATCCTCGCCCACTTCGAGAAACACGGCGCGCTGGAGCAAGCGCACTACCGGCCCGCAGCGCGCGCCCCGCCGCCCGCCGCGTGATGAGGTGCCGGCCACACAGCCGACGGCGAAACCGGAATCCGAGCCGATGCGGCCACGATCCGCAGGGCGGCGCTCGGCCCGCTGTCGGGAATCAGCGAAGCATGGCTGCTGACAACGCCGCTGCGTGGCCCCGCGATGCCGAAATCCCACTCACAGACGTCCGATCCGTGCCCAAAACGGGGCTTGCGCGACCACCGCCTACCCAGCAGACTGCCCGAAAAGGGCGTTTGAACTTCCTATACGCTGCTCAGCTTGTTGATTATCATATGGCTTTTGAAACTGTCGCACCTCATGTTTGAATTCGCCCCATATTTTTGCTACAGTGAACCAAATTAAGATCATCTATTTACTAGGCCTCGCATTTGCGGGGTTTTTAATGCTGAATAAAAGGAAAACTTGATGGAATTGCCCAATATTATGCACCCGGTCGCGAAGCTGAGCACCGCATTAGCCGCTGCATTGATGCTGAGCGGGTGCATGCCCGGTGAAATCCGCCCGACGATTGGCCAGCAAATGGAAACTGGCGACCAACGGTTTGGCGATCTGGTTTTCCGCCAGCTCGCACCGAATGTCTGGCAGCACACTTCCTATCTCGACATGCCGGGTTTCGGGGCAGTCGCTTCCAACGGTTTGATCGTCAGGGATGGCGGCCGCGTGCTGGTGGTCGATACCGCCTGGACCGATGACCAGACCGCCCAGATCCTCAACTGGATCAAGCAGGAGATCAACCTGCCGGTCGCGCTGGCGGTGGTGACTCACGCGCATCAGGACAAGATGGGCGGTATGGACGCGCTGCATGCGGCGGGGATTGCGACTTATGCCAATGCGTTGTCGAACCAGCTTGCCCCGCAAGAGGGGATGGTTGCGGCGCAACACAGCCTGACTTTCGCCGCCAATGGCTGGGTCGAACCAGCAACCGCGCCCAACTTTGGCCCGCTCAAGGTATTTTACCCCGGCCCCGGCCACACCAGTGACAATATCACCGTTGGGATCGACGGCACCGACATCGCTTTTGGTGGCTGCCTGATCAAGGACAGCAAGGCCAAGTCGCTCGGCAATCTCGGTGATGCCGACACTGAGCACTACGCCGCGTCAGCGCGCGCGTTTGGTGCGGCGTTCCCCAAGGCCAGCATGATCGTGATGAGCCATTCCGCCCCCGATAGCCGCGCCGCAATCACTCATACGGCCCGCATGGCCGACAAGCTGCGCTGAGCCATGGCTGACCACGTCACCCCCAATCTGCCATCGCGCGATTTCGATGTGACAGAGGCGTTTTATGCGAAGCTGGGCTTTGCGACGAGTTGGAAGGATCGCGGCTGGATGATCCTGCAGCGCGGCGGTTTGCAGCTCGAATTCTTCCCCTATCCTGACCTCGACCCAGCTACGAGCTCGTTCGGCTGTTGCCTGCGGTTGGATGATCTCGATGCCCACCATGCCGGCAGGATCCGCGCGCAGGACGAGGCCGTGCTGGCGCAGGTCGGGCGTATTGCGGTGGCCTGGGCGGGCGATTGAAGCGAACAGATGACGCACGACCCGACATCAAGGCCCCAAGGACGGGGCCGGAGCCCGGCAGCGATGCCGGGCTTTTTGTTGTGCCCGCGCCGCGGCAATGTCTGACGCGAAGATCAGAACGCACCGATACGAACGTGCGAACA
>NZ_JBCGFQ010000107.1:0-2456 GCF_040984075.1 Pseudomonas sp. I2 | reverse complement strand
TGCCGGTGGGCGTGCTGGGCGAGCTGTACCTGGCCGGCGCAGGCCTGGCGCGCGGCTACCACCGCCGCCCGGGGCTGACCGCCGAGCGTTTCGCCGTGAGCCCATACGGCAATGGCGAGCGCATCTATCGCACCGGCGACCTGGCGCGCTACCGCGCGGATGGGGTGATCGAGTACGCCGGGCGTATCGACCACCAGGTCAAGCTGCGTGGCCTGCGCATCGAACTGGGTGAGATCGAGGCGCGCCTGCTGGAGCACGACCTGGTGCGTGAAGCCGTGGTGACGGTGCCGGACGGCAAGCAGCTGGTCGGTTATGTGGTGCTGACCGGCGAAACCGCCGATTGGCAGGCACAACTGGCCGAGCACCTACGCCGTGGCCTACCGGACTACATGGTGCCGAACCAGTGGCTGGCACTGGACAGCCTGCCGCTGTCGCCCAATGGCAAGCTCGACCGCAAGGCCTTGCCCGCCGTGGATGCCGCGCAATCGCAGCGTGCCTATGTGGCGCCGCAGAGTGAACTGGAACAACAGGTCGCGGCAATCTGGGCGCAGGTCCTCGGGCTTGAGCGAGTCGGCCTGACTGACAACTTCTTCGAACTGGGCGGGCATTCCCTGCTGGTGATCAATATCGTGTCGCGTATTCAACTCGAACTGGGGCTGAAGCTGGTCCCGCAACTGCTGTTCCAATACCCGGTGCTTGGTGCTCTGGTGGCGCAACTGCAAGCCACCGGCGCACAGGTGCAGGATTCGACCCTGAGCCGTCTGGAAGACCTGCTCGACGACATGGAGGGGCTGTGATGGACAGCACCGTTGCCGCGCGGATCGCTCGCCGCTTCATCACCTTGCCACTGGACAAGCGTGCCCTGTACCTGGAGAAGATGCTGGCCGAGGGCGTGTCCCCGGCCAACCTGCCGATCCCCGAGGTGCAGTCGGCCTTCGAGCAACTGCCGCTGTCCTTCGCCCAGGAGCGCCAGTGGTTCCTCTGGCAGTTGGAGCCGCACAGCAGTGCCTATCACATCCCCATGGCCCTGCGTCTGCGCGGCCGGCTGGATCGCCAGGCGCTGCAAGGTGCCTTCGAGCGGTTGGTGGAGCGGCATCAGACGCTGCGCACCCGTTTCGTCTTCGACCAGACGCGCCCATTGCAGGTGATCGACCCCGTGGCCGGATTGGTTATCGCCCATGAGGTGGTCGGGCCGCTGGACCTGGCACAACTGGAGGCCCGGGTGGCCGAGGAAACCCGTCAGCCGTTCGACCTCGAGGCGGGGCCGCTGCTGCGGGTCCGTCTGCTGGAGCTGGCGCCCGACGACCAGGTGCTGGTGCTGACTCAGCACCATATCGTTTCCGATGGCGTGTCGATGCAGGTGATGGTCGGCGAGCTGATCGCCCTGTATGCCGGCTTGAGCCTCGGCCAGGCGCCGACCCTGGCGCCGCTGCCGATCCAGTACGCCGACTATGCCCTGTGGCAGCGCCACTGGATGGAGGCGGGCGAGCGTGATCGCCAGCTGGCCTACTGGACCGAGCGCCTGGGCGCGCAGCAACCGGTGCTGGAACTGCCGCTGGATCACTCGCGGCCGGCGCAGCCCAGCTACCGTGGCGCGCGCTGCAACCTGCAACTGCCGGCGGCCTTGAGTCATGACCTGCAAGCCCTGGCCCGGGCCGAGGGTGGCACCTTGTTCATGCTGCTGCTGGCGGCATTCCACGCGTTGTTGCACCGCTACAGCGGCCAGGACGATATCCGCATCGGGGTGCCCAGCGCCAACCGCAACCGGGTCGAGACCGAAGGGCTGATCGGTTATTTCGTCAACACTCAGGTGATTCGTGCCCAGGTCGCCGGCGAACAGCCCTTCGTCGAATTGTTGCGCCAGGTGCGCCAGCACGCGTTGGATGCCCAGGCCTATCAGGAGCTGCCGTTCGAGCAACTGGTCGAGGCCCTGGCGCCGGAGCGCACCCTGGGGCTCAATCCGCTGTTCCAGGTGATGTTCAACCATCAAGCGGCCGGCCGTGGCGGGGCGACCAGCGCGCGCCTGGGCGACCTGCAGATCGACGGCGTGGACAGTGTCACCGAAGTGGCCCAACTGGACCTGACCCTGGAGACCCGCGAATCGCCAGAGGGATTGGAGGCGTCGTTCATCTATGCCACCGACCTGTTCGAGCGCTCGACCATCGAGCGGCTGTCGACCCACTTCATCAATCTGTTGCAAGGCATTGTCGAGCAACCGCAACAACCGGTGGCCGAACTGCCATTGCTGGCGGCCGCCGAGCGCGAGCGCACCCTGGTCACGTGGAACGCCACCGCTGAAAACTACCCGCTGGAGCAGAGCATCCAGCAGCTGATCGAGGCCCAGGTGCAGCGCACCCCGGATGCCCCGGCGCTGGCCTTCGGCGAGACGCGCCTGAGCTACGCCCAGCTCAACGCCCGCGCCAACCGCCTGGCCCATCGCCTGATCGCCCTGGGTG
>NZ_JBCGFQ010000106.1:0-2745 GCF_040984075.1 Pseudomonas sp. I2 | reverse complement strand
AGAGCAACGCAAGTTCGTCGTCCGCCGAAACCCCTACGACGCCTCACGCATCTACTTCCTCCACCCAATCGAGGGGACCTATTGCGAGCTGCGCTGCGAGCAGATTACCCTTCCCAACGTGTCGGTGTGGGAGTTCAACGAGACCCGCAAGCGGTTGGTCGCCCAAATCGGCGACAAGCCGGACATGGCGACCATCATGGCGTCAATGGAGCGCCAACGCCTGCTGGAGCAGGACGCACAGAACGCGAAGAAGCGACACAGGAGTCGCTTGAAGCAGGAGCGTCGGCGGGTCGGCGAACAAGTCACCGCCGAACTCACGCCGCATGCGCCCATCTCCGAAGACGCACCGCCAGCGCCGCAGGCTCCGGTTCGTCGCGACATCTTTTATGAGATCGACGAATGATCCTCATCTCGCAGGACCGCCGCCTCACCAAGGCCGCCCGCGAGGCGCTTGAGGCGGACAACACCGCCCAGCGGCTCAACCTGATCCGGCAGAAAGTCTTCATCCGCTACGCCGCCGCCGATGCGATCACCGAGCGGCTTCAGGAGGCGCTGGAGGATTATCCGACCGAAGGCGACAGCCACATCCTGATCTGGGGGCCGTCGGGCATCGGCAAAAGCCAAATCGTCAAGCGCTTCGCCAAGTTGCAGAACCTCCCGGACGATCCGAGGGCGTCCAAGGCCAACGTCCCGGTGCTGGTCGTGAGCATGGGGCCGACCGGTTCTGCCCGAGGGCTGCTGGTGCGGATCCTTGGGCAACTCAACGCGCCCTACGGCAAGAGCGCGAGCACCGACACCCTTTATCCTGACGTCCTCAGACTGCTCCGAACCAGCGGGGTCAAGATCCTGGTCATCGACGAATTGCATCACATCGAGAAGGGCAATCGCAAACAACGCGAAGAGGCGCTGGCGACAATCAAGCTGCTCGGCAATGACCTCGGCATCACCATCGTCGGGTGCGGCACGATCGCCGCGCTGCGCACGCTTCGGTGGGACCCGCAGATCGAGCGCCGGTTCGAGCCGCATCGACTCGAGGTCTGGGGTCATAACGAACAGACCTATGGCCTGCTCAACAGCCTGGAGACCTGTCTGCCGCTTCGCCACGCTTCCGGGCTTTCCGATGACAAGATCGCGACCTGGATTATCAACGAGTCGGAGGGGACCACGCGCGAGATCGCCTATCTGGTGCGCCGCGCCGCCCTGATGGCCATCCGCTCAGAGAAAGAGCGCATTGATCTTCCGCTGCTGCGCTCGCTGAACCATGTGAGGCCATCGGTTCGGCGGCAGCGGGAGGACGTCCTCCTCAGAGCCGCCTCGCTGCCGCCGCTCTGAGATGTCGGACCTGCGTCTGTGGCCTTGGCGTCCCCGCCCGCAGGCCGACGAACTGCTCTCTAGTTGGCTGCGGCGGATCGCGCTCGGCAACTCCGCCAAGCTGCATAGCTTTTGTCACGCCGTCTGGCCCGGGCTGCAGATCTGGAATCGCGACATCGACGGGCTGGCGCCGCCTCGGCTCATGGAGGGGCTGGTCGCGCATACCGGGGTCGATGCGCAGGTCGCGGAGTTGACGACCTTCCGGCCCTGGGTCGGCACGTTGTTCGAAGAGGTCCGGGTCACGGGGGCGACCCAGTGGCTGCTGCCCGTGGGCATTCATCACCGCACCCGCCGGCGGCCGGGCCAGCAGTGGTGCCCCCTCTGCCTGACCGAGGACGCCGAGCCCTACTATCGGCGTCGCTGGCGCCTGGCGATCGCCAGCACCTGTCCTCGCCACGGCTTGGTGCTGGCCGACAGCTGCCATGACTGCGGCGCGCCCGCGGTCCCTCATCGGGGCGCCGATCCCTGGTGCCACATCTGCACCGCCGATCGGCGCGACCACCCGGTGATGGCGGCCGAGAGCCAGGCGCTACAGTTCGAGTTTCGGCTCAGCGAAATGCTCGCGCCCGACGTCGTCCCGCGGACCGACTTGGAGGCCATTCACCCGCTGGCCTATTTCGGCCTGGTTCGTCAGGTGATGACCGTGCTCAGCGGCGGCGAGCGGTCGCAGGGTCTGCGCGACGAGGTCGCGCGCAGTTGGGGCGGTGATCCCGCGCCCTACGCCGCCAAGCAGATCGAGACCGCTTCGGCCGCTGATCGACATCGACTATCAGGCCTCACCGCCCGGGCGATGCGCGGGTGGCCGTGGCTGTTTGTGGGCCACTGCGCCGACGCCCGGGTCTGGAAGTCCTGGGCGTTTGCGGACCGGCGCTATGGCCGATCACCGTTCGCCTATGCCGATCCAGTGATCCGTTACCTGACGCCCTGACGGCGGTCGCCTGTTCGTCGCTGGGTGTTGGATGCGTTGCCGCTGCGCCACGGTGAGTCTTCATTAACGCGACGCCTTTCATCATGAATCTCAAACAGTTGCGACGCTACTCTCGCGCGGGCTTTTTGCTACCAAATTGGCGTTTATGTTTGCCATAGTCGGCCGTTCATGCGACATTTCTTCATATAAGGTTGCCCGGAAGCCATTATCGGTTGCCGGGCTTTTCGACTCGAAGGACCGCATCATGACCAAGCCCATGCTCCAGCCGAGTCAGCTCGGTGAAACTTCCACGTGGAAGTCGCCAATGTGCCACGGCGTCATTGCTGCCTTTTTGCTCGCCCGATCCCCATCGTGGAAGTCGCTGCGGAGGCCGACGCCATGGTGACGGTGTTCGGCATTCTGAATCTCACCGAGGACTCCTTCTTCGATGAGAGCCGGCGGCTAGA
>NZ_JBCGFQ010000105.1:0-3385 GCF_040984075.1 Pseudomonas sp. I2 | reverse complement strand
CCCTCACCGAACTGCTCCAGCAGCTCTTTGGGGATTTTGGGCAGGTCACGCAAGGGTTTCTTTTTGGTTGGCATACATGCACCTCTTACTCATGTTATGCCCGAACACAAAATTTCTGACACCCTCCCAGCTTGTGCAAGCCGCAAACCGAACTGTCCGTCAGCAAGCCATCCTCACGTGCCACGCACTGGCTGTATAGCGATGTGCCGAGCTCTTCGATGTTCATGAACAGTAGAGCTTCATCCATAGCAGCAAGACCAACGTAGGCTGGTGCCTGGAAATACAAGCCCTTGCTGTCACGCACCGCATCGACATCAAGATAGGGAGCTGTGAGAGGTATCCCGTGCTCGTCCACACGCCCATGCACCAGTTGCAAGTGGCTACTGAAACCGAAAATCGCGGTACGCAACGGATATAGGCAACAAACGTCGTAGAATGCTCCCCAGCTACCATCGCCGATGCCAATTGCATAGAAGATCGCCGATTCATCGCGATCCATGCCTAGCCCACCGAAATCCCCCGGATCCGCCGGGTCCCAGGCATCTAGGGCAGGGAGGAACACAAGGTCACGGAAAGACAACCTGTGGTATCGCTCGACGATCGCCGTCCACATCTGTGCCCAGCCTTCCGTACCATAGACAGCGGCTACCTTCTCAGCGAAACGCTCGGCAAAACGCCGCCATTTTCCTTGAATCCTCTGCAGTGCTGCAGTAGGTGGTGAAGTGTGGCCTTCAGGGTTTTTCCAGATCAGCAGCTTGGGCTCGCCCTCTCCTTCAAGCTGCCCCTCGCGTAGATAGATCCCAGTAGCATTGACCCAAGGGGTGCCTGGGTTGGGAAAGTCGGAGAGACGCAGCTCGAACAGATTCGCGTAATGCGCCATCAGGGATCGACCATCCTTTGGCGACTCACCGGTTCGGTTGAAGAAAGGCATGCGCATAGCACCCATTTCGAAAGGTGCCGAGGGTTGCCTCTGATCACCAGAACTATTCCTCACGGTCAGGTGGCGACCGCCAATGCGCTGGGCTTGTTCGATAAGAGTAATTCGGGTGAAGCCACAACGCAGTAGCTCTCGAGCTACCGTAAGACCAGTAACACCGGCACCGACGATGCAGATGCGATGCTCTGGCCGGGAGGCACGGCCAACTCCGCCATGCTGTTCAACGAGACGACGGTAGTCGAAACACAGGTCGGGAGGATTGGGAAAGCGCGCGCTCCACGGTTGGCCGGGGGATGCTGGCTCGATAGCCAGATCAGCGGGATGGTTATGAGTCGATCCGATGGTCATGATCTCGGGTTTCCATGGAAGATGAGAAACCTGATCATGCCGGAGCTAGCAAGGTAGGGAGCGGTAGATGTTTATCGTCGAATCGTGATCAGTGTTGTCTGATCTAATGCTATTACAAGCAAGCCCTACGGGCATTTAAGCGCCGCTTTAGTAAATATTGAGGTTACTTGCGGGTCAGCCAAGGCACCGAGCCACAGCTCCCACAGGGATAGCGCTGAATTGCAGAAGTACGCTGTACCTGTGGGAACGGGCTTGTTGCAAATAGGGCCGTCAGGCGTTAAACCGCCAGCGCACGCTCACGCAGTTCCTGGTTGAGGATGTGATCGTTCTCGCTGTAGTCGACCGGGCAGTCGATCACATGCACCCCCGGAGTCTTGATGCAGTGCTCGAGCAGCGGCAGGAAGCCCTCGGCGCTTTCCACGCGGTGACCGTTGGCGCCGTAGGCTTCGGCATATTTGACGAAGTCCGGATTGCCGTAGTCCAGGCCGAAATCGGTGAAACCCATGTTGGCCTGCTTCCAGCGGATCATGCCGTAGCCATCGTCGCGCAGGATCACCACGGTCAGGTGCATCCCCAGGCGCACCGCGGTTTCCAGTTCCTGGCTGTTCATCATGAAGCCACCGTCGCCGCACACCGAGATCACCGGGCGGTCCGGGTACACCAGGTGCGCCGCCATGGCCGATGGCAGGCCGGCGCCCATGGTCGCCAGGGCGTTGTCCAGCAGCACGGTATTGGGCTTGTGGGCCTTGTAGTTACGGGCGAACCAGATCTTGTAGATGCCGTTGTCCAGGGCGACGATGCCTTCGGACGGCAAGGCGCGACGGATGTCGGCGACCATGCGCTGCGGGTAGATCGGGAAACGGTCGTCGTCGGCGCCTTCGGCGACCTGCGCTTCGTTGGCTTCGCGGATGGCCAGCAGGCGGGTGAAGTCCCAGTGGCTGGTGTCGGTCAGGGCTTCGCCGATCTGCCAGACGGCGTTGGCGATGTCGCCGATCACTTCGATCTGCGGGAAGTACACGGCATCGACTTCCGCCGAGCGGAAGTTGATGTGGATGACCTCGGTACCGCCACGAACCATGAAGAACGGCGGCTTCTCGATCACATCGTGGCCGATATTGACGATCAGGTCGGCGGCTTCGACCGCACGGTGCACGAAATCGCCAGCCGACAGTGCAGCGTTGCCGAGAAAGCGCGGGTGGCGCTCGTCGACTACGCCCTTGCCCATCTGCGTGGTGATGAAGGGGATACCGGTCTTGTCGATCAGTTGCTTGAGGACCTTGGCGGTCATCTTGCGGTTAGCGCCGGCACCGATCACCAGGATCGGGCTGCGGGCGGCCTGCAACTTCTCGACCGCGGCCTCGACGGCCTTGTGCTCGGCCAGCGGGCGGCGGTGCAGACTCGGCGGGATCGGCATCGATTCGGTCTGCTCGGCGGCGATGTCTTCCGGCAACTCCAGATGCACGGCGCCAGGCTTTTCTTCTTCAGCCAAGCGGAAGGCTTCGCGCATGCGCGCGGGGATGTTGTCGGCCGAGGCGAACTGGTGGGTGTACTTGGTGATGGGGTCCATCATGCCGCACACGTCGATGATCTGGAAACGGCCCTGCTTGGACTTCTTGATCGGCTTCTGGCCGGTAATCATCATCATCGGCATACCGCCCAGATAGGCGTAGGCACTGGCGGTGACCAGGTTGGTCGCGCCAGGGCCGAGGGTCGACAGGCTGACGCCGGTCTTGCCGGTCAGGCGGCCGTAGGTGGCGGCCATGAAGCCTGCGGACTGCTCGTGGCGGGTCAGGACCAGCTTGATCTTCGACTTGCGCAGGGACTCCAGCAGGTCGAGGTTCTCCTCGCCGGGAATGCCGAACACATACTCGACACCTTCGTTTTCCAGGCATTGCACTACGACATCGGCGGCCTTGGCCATCTTGCTTGCTACCTCAAGTGATAGGACGGTGGTGAAGTCCAGGAATGCGCAGCACGGTGCGCTGGCATCGCTCGGTCCGGAAGCCGGAATTGCCCCGAACCTAAGCCTTGACGCAGGCTGGGTACGGAGAAGTCACGTCAATTGGCGGCATTAATTGTCGCACCCGGCGGGAGGAAGTG
>NZ_JBCGFQ010000104.1:0-3559 GCF_040984075.1 Pseudomonas sp. I2 | reverse complement strand
TTCTTATTATGCAAGGGCAAAAAAATAAGGTTTCGCCCAACCCTAGACCCCCGGCCCCTACATAAACGCCCCTCACGCGCCTATGAGGCCCTTCAAGACCTGACCCGAACTTACCCCTTACCTACCTTGAAAAATCCGCGCACACGGCCACTCAGAAAGCCAATATTTCGCCAATCACGGCTCCAGCTTAGAAACCGTCGATTACACACCTGGTCACGCCCCCGGCCGGAAGGCTTCGCCATTAGTAATACGGACACACCCTTGAACACTTTCTTCTGAGGCCCGCTGAGCGTCTGTAATACGCACGGACCTGGGACACCCTGAACACGGTGGGTAATAGACGGAACGGGAAAGCTCTTAACATCAAATACTCAAACGAGTATTTAAAGGCGGGTTTCCAACTTCTTTACCGCAGATAGGGGTCGTTTGCGGGAGGGGGCGGAATCCTACGCTAAGGCTTTGGCCAGCGATATTCTCCGGTGAGATTGATGTGTTCCCATCCGAGCGGCGAAACATGGGCCAAGAGATCGGGCGATAGCAGCTTTCCATCGCGTTTCTGGTTTGCAACGACCTCGCCGAGCTTCATGGTGTTCCAGAAGATGATGATGGCGGCGAGCAGATTCATGCCGGCGATGCGGTAATGCTGGCCTTCGGCGGAACGGTCGCGGATTTCACCGCGGCGGTGGAAGCTGATTGCCCGCTTCAGCGCATGATGAGCTTCGCCTTTGTTGAGCCCGATCTGGGCACGCCGTTGGAGTTCGGCATCCAGAATCCAGTCGATCATGAACAGGGTGCGCTCGACGCGACCGACTTCCCGCAGGGCTGTCGCGAGCTCGTTCTGCCGCGGATAGGAGGCGAGTTTCCGCAGAATCTGGCTTGGCGCGACGGTCCCGGCAGCAATGGTGGCGGCGATGCGCAGGATGTCGGGCCAATTGCGCTCGATCATGGCTTGGTTGACCTTTCCGCCGATCAACGCTCGCAGGTGCGCCGGGGCGGCCGACGGATTGAACGCGTAGAGCCGTTTGGATGGCAGGTCGCGGATGCGCGGAGCGAACCGGTAGCCGAGAATGGCACATGCGGCAAAGACGTGATCGGTGAAGCCGCCCGTGTCGGTGAACTGCTCGCGGATATGGCGTCCAGCATCGTTCATCAGCAGGCCATCGAGGATGTAAGGCGCTTCGCTTGCCGTTGCAGGAATCACCTGGGTTGCGAACGGCGCATATTGGTCGGAGACGTGGCTATAGGCTTTCAGGCCCGGGGTATTGCCATATTTCGCGTTGACCAGGTTCATGGCCTCACCTTGCTCTGTAGCGACGAAGAACTGTCCGTCGCTCGAAGCCGACGTGCCCATGCCCCAGAACCGGGCCATGGGTAACGCTGCCTGTGCCTCGACCACCATGGCCAGCGCCCGGTCATAGGCTTCGCCCTCGACATGCCACCGTCCAATGCGGATCAATTCCCAGAAGGTGTGGGTGTTTGTCGCATCCGCCATTTTGCGCAAGCCGAGGTTGATCCCTTCCGCCAAGATAACGTTCATTAGCCCGATCCGGTCAGCGCAGGGTGCTCCTGTGCGCAGATGGGTGAACGCTTCGGTGAAGCCGGTCGCCGCATCCACCTCCAGCAGGAGATCGGTGATGCGCGTGGGCGGGATCTGCTTGTAGAGATCGAGCACCAGATCTTCGGCGCCTGTCGGCGCGGCGGCTTCGAGTTTCTCGATATGCAGAACGCCGTTTTCAATCGACCCGCCCGGGATCGTGCCTGCGCGAGCGGCACGGCCAAGCTCGCGCAACCGCATGTCGAGGCGAGCTTGCCGGTCTGCCAGCCATTCCTCCGGCCGCAATGGCACAGCGAGACGACCGCCTTCCGCGATGGATTGTGCCGGAACGAGTGCGTGTTTCAGATCGCCATAGCGCCGGGACCTAGTAAGCCAGACATCTCCGGAGCGGAACGCATCGCGCAGATGGAACAGCACCGCGATCTCCCATAGGCGAGCGTCGCCAGCCCTCTGGGCCCGAAGGTGGCGATGCCATTTCGAGCTGGGCCGCAAGAAGCTGGTCATCGCGGCATCGTTCAAACCGGTACGAAGGGCCGTCACCGCTTCCAGAAGCGGCAGTGCAACGGGCGCAGCTCGCAGATCGAGCAGGCGCAACATGCGTGGAGCGTATCGGCGGAAGCGGTGATAACCGTCGAGCACATGATTGAGCGGATCGTCGGCCATGGTGGCGGTCAGCCTGGTTGCCATTGCAACAAGGGTTTTTAAGCCGTCCCACCCTGACCCACTCGCGATGACATCGCCCAGCGGCTGGCCATCATCCTGTGCATCGACCAGGGCGCCCCCGATCTCGGCGAAGGATTTCAGGGTGTCACGCACCACCCCCGCTTCGTCTGCGACCTTTGCATGGCAAATACGCTCCGAAGCACGGTAGAGACGGCCGACGATCCGGTCGTGGGTTTCGACCACTGCGTCGGCCAACATCGCCTGCCATTCCGAGACGCAAACAGCCAAGATCGCAAGCCGCCTGTCCTCCGGGAGATCGCGCATGCCGTCGGCATAATACCGTTCACCCTGCCTGCGCAGACGAGTCACCCGATGGGCAGGAACGCCGGCAAGCAGATCCTCGGGGAGATCGATGCGTTGCAGATATTCGAGCCGGTCGAGCAGCCGGTTGGCCGACGAAGAGTTCGAGCCAGGCTCGAACTGGCGCAGCCACACAAAACGGGTCACCCGATCATCAGCCGTCTCCTCGAGCAATGCCAGCAACTGTTCTCGGATCGACATAGGCAGCCGACTGGCGATCCTCGTCTCGATGCGTCGCTCGGCATCGACGAGAGCCGCGGCACAAAGCCGCTCGATCGTGGATGTCGCGGGAAGGACAGTGCGGGTGCGTCGGCACTCGGCTACGAAGCGACGGGCGATATCCTCGTTCGACACCGCCATCTCGGCTTCTCGGAACAACCATTCCTTCAGCTCGCTCGCACCACGTCCGGAGAAGGTGCGGAAGCCGTAGAGCCCCCGTAACTCGGCAAGATGCTCGTGCCGTGTTTCCTCGCGGGCAGCATAGTCTACGAGATCGTCGGCACCCAGGCCAAGCTGCGCTCCGATAAATTCGATGACCTCTGCAGGGATCAGTTCGCCTGGAGCCAGCACCCGGCCGGGATAGCGCAGGACACACAATTGCAGGGCGAAGCCGAACCTGTTGTGAGCGCGCCGACGCAGCCTGATATGCCCAAGGTCTTCATCACTCAGCGTATAGTGCTTGAGCAAATCCGTCTGTGAAGTCGGCAAGCGCAACAGCGCGTCTTTCTGCCGATCGGTTAGAGTGACGCGACGCGGCATACATGTTCCTTTTTCAAAATCTGATAGCGTTCAAGACGCTTTGTTTATGAAGCTGGTTGAGATACATTTCCAGAGGTCAATGCAATCGTGGCCGAATGTCGTTTTCAGAAGACGGCTGCACTGAACGTCAGAAGCCGACTGCACTATAGCAGCGGAGGGGTTGGATCCATCAGGCAACGACGGGCTGCTGCCGGCCATCAGCGGACGCAGGGAGGACTTTCC
>NZ_JBCGFQ010000103.1:0-3968 GCF_040984075.1 Pseudomonas sp. I2 | reverse complement strand
CCTGGCCAACAAGTACAGCACCGCGCTGGACGCCGGCCAGGTACTGGCGCCGGCCAAGGACCTGGCGCAGATGCAGCACGTGGTGTTCAATGCCTACACCAACGCGGGCCTGACCGTGCTGTTCCTGTTCGTGGTGCTGAGCATCCTGTACTTCGCCCTGCAGGTCGGGCGCCGTGCCTGGGCCAAGCCCGAACGTACCGACAAGGAGTCGCCGTTCCAGCCCCTCCCCGAGGCCTGAAGGTACGCATCGATGTTCAATGACCTGAGCAAGATGGGCAAATACCTGGGGCAGGCAGCCCGCATGCTGGTCGGCATGCCCGACTACGACAACTATGTCGAGCACATGCAGGCCAAGCACCCGGGCAAGCCGGTGATGAGCTACGAGGCGTTCTTCAGGGAACGCCAGGCCGCACGCTACGGCGGCGGCAATGGCCGCCCCGTCCGTTGCTGCTGAACACCCCACCTGTACAAAGAGCGCCACGCCTGTCGTGGCGCTCTTGCTTTTGGGGCATGACATCAGGCAAAACCTGCTACCCCCGCCTCCTCGCCCCGGGACCGACCATGCAACTCAAGCACAAGATCGTCACCCTCAGTGTCCTGCCGCTTCTGGTGTCGGTGCTGTTCATCTGCGTCCTGGTGTTCGCCCAGAGCCGCAAGCTCGAGGAGGACCAGGCCCGCCTGGTGCAGAGCAGCATCATGGCCGCCAAGAAGGCGGAGCTGAAGAACTACCTCGAACTGGCGATGAGCCTGATCGCGCCGCTGTACGACAGTGGTGCGGACGACGACAAGACCCGCCAGCGTGCCTTGCAGATGCTGGCCCGGGCGAGTTTCGGCGTGGATGGGTACTTCTTCGTCTACGATCGTCACGGCAAGAACCTGATGCACCCCAGGCAGGCGGAGCTGGTCGGCAAGGAACTCATCGGCATGACCGACAAGAACGGCCTGCCGGTGATCCAGGCGCTGCTAAGCAGCGCCAGCCAGGGCGACGGCTACCAGTTGTACGACTGGCAGAAGCCCTCCAGTGGCCAGGTCACCGGCAAACTGTCCTACGTGGTGATGCTGGAGCGCTGGGGATGGATGCTGGGCACCGGCATCTATATCGACGACGTGGAAGTGGCAACGCTCAAGTCGCGCCAGGAAGTCGCCTCCGGCGTCCTGACCACGGTGCTGGCGATCGCCTCCTTCTCCTTGCTGGCCGTGCTGGTGATCTTCACCGGCGGCCTGATGCTCAACGTCAGCGAACATCGCCTGGCCGACCGAAAGCTGTCGATGCTCAACCAGCGCATCGTCAACCTCCAGGAAGAAGAGCGCTCCCGCGTCTCCCGCGAGTTGCACGACGGCATCAGCCAGTTGCTGGTGTCGATCAAGTTCCAGTTCGAACTGGCAGCCCTGGAAGTGGCCAACGGCCAGGCCGAGGGGCTGGCCAACCTGCGCAAAGGCACGACCCGCCTGGGCGCCGCGATCGGCGAGATCCGCCGTATCTCCCATGACCTGCGCCCGTCGCTGCTCGATACCTTGGGCCTGTCGCCGGCCATCGACCAGCACCTGCGCGAGTTCGAGCAGCGCACCGCGATCCGCACCCAGTACGAATGCGCGCTGGACGACATCGAGGTGGATGCCGACCTCTCGCTCACGCTGTTTCGCATCATCCAGGAGGCCCTGGCGAACATCGAACGCCATGCCAAGGCGAGCACCGCTATAATCGCGCTGGCCGCCCACAACGGCATGATCACGCTGCGCGTGCTGGACAACGGCGTGGGCTTCGACCCTGGCGCGGCGGACGAAAGCCACGGCATCGGCTTGAGAAACATCCGTGAACGGGTCGATCACCACCACGGCACCTTCAGCATCGTATCCATGAGCGGCCGCACACAATTGCAGGTCCACATACCGATCCGCAGCGCGTGATCGGCTTCATCACCTTCAGTGCCCCGAGACTGCCATGAGCGTTACTCCCCCAATCAGAATCGCCCTGGTCGACGACCACGTCCTGGTGCGTGATGGCGTCAAATCGCTGCTCAGCGCGATCGCGCATTTCCAGGTGGTCGGCCAGGCCGAGTCCGGCGCCCAAGCGCTTGAGCTGGTGGCGGCCCTGGAGCTGGATATCCTGCTCGTCGATGTGGGCCTGCCGGACATGAACGGGCTGGAGCTGACCCGCAGGCTGCGGGCCCTGTACCCGGGCATCAAGATCCTCATGCTGAGCATGTACGACAACCAGGAGTACGTGCGCACCTCGATCAGCGCCGGCGCCCTGGGCTACGTACTGAAAAACGCGCCCTCCACGGAGCTGATCGCCGCGATCGAGGCCATCGCTGCGGGCGGCAGCTTCTACAGCCCGGAAATCGCCCGCAAGCTGGTCGGCAACAACCGCGACGAGCATGACCTGACGCCGCGCGAAGTGCAGGTGCTGTCGATGATCGCCAAAGGTGCGAACAACAAGGAGATGGCGCGGGAGCTGGGGATCAGCGTGCGCACCGTGGAAACCTACCGCTTGAGCATACGGCGCAAGCTCAATATCGATACGGCGGCGGCGTTGGTGAAGTATGCGATCGAGCATGGGTTGGTTTCCCTTTGAGGGGCGTGGTGAAACGGCCTGACCATCGGGCATATGAGCTCGATGGCACGTCGGCACGGTCTACTCGCCTAGGCGCCGCCTGACAGGCGGGGTTAAACTGGGGGCGACGCGAACCGCCCAACCATTTCCAGGAAATCCCGTGCCCAACGCCTCCGACGACCGCGCATCCTTGGCCGCCTTTGCCCTCGAAAGCCCTGCCCCGCTCTACGCCAGGGTCAAGGACATCATCTTGCAGCAGATCCGCACCGGTGTCTGGGGACCGAACTTCAAGCTGCCCTCCGAGAGCGAGCTGTTCAACCAGTTGGGCGTCAGCCGCATGACCATCAACCGGGCGCTGCGCGAACTCACCATCGAAGGCGTGCTGGTGCGCCTGCAAGGGGTGGGTACCTTCGTCGCGGAAGCCAAGGGGCATGCCGCGCTGTTCCGTATCCACGACATCGCCGAGGAAATCACCTCGCGTGGCCACACCCATCGCAGCGAAGTGATCCTGCTGGAAGCGCTGGGGGACCAGGCCCCCGCCTCGCTGCCCTTCACCCTGGACGGCGTGTGCAACCTGTTTCACTCGGTGCTGGTGCATTACGAGAACGAAACCCCGGTGCAGATCGAGGAGCGCTTCGTCAATGCCGACATTGCTCCCGATTACCTCAAGCAGGACTTCACCCGCATCACCCCTTATGCCTACCTGGTGCAACTGGCGCCGCTGACCGAAGCCGAGCACAGGGTAGAAGCCATCCACGCAACCCCCGCCGAATGCAAGCTGCTGCGCATCAAGCGTACCGATCCATGCCTGCTCATCCGCCGTCGTAGCTGGTCTGGCAAGGGGCAAGTGGGCTGCGCGCGGCTGGTCTATCCGGGCTCACGCTACCACCTGGAGGGCCGCTTCGGTCAGTAGCGCTGCAAGCCCTGCTGGGCCATCGGCCTGTTTGGTCGATAGCCCCTCGTTTTGCATTTTTTGCTGCTCGCAAAACTTTTTCTCTCCTTTCGTCGCCCTCCTGGCGTCCACGGCGGATGCCGATAGACACCTTCACGACACTCAACCCATTGAAAAATAAATTCATTTTCTCTCCCTGAAGCCCTTGTCCAGAGCGCCGACGGCAGGTTGCGCGCGCGTTCGCGCCATCTTGTATATACAGGTTGATATATGGTTGTATGTATAAGCGATGACAGACATCGACGATCTCTCAGGTGCGAGCGAGAAATCGTCACCCGGGACACCACCCCCACAAGAAGGAAACCACCATGAAAGCTTCCCGATTCCGCGACACCGAAATCCGCGCCCCGCGTGGCAACAAGCTGACCGCCAAGAGCTGGCTGACCGAAGCGCCGCTGCGCATGCTGATGAACAACCTCGACCCGCAGGTGGCCGAGAACCCCAAGGAGCTGGTGGTGTACG
>NZ_JBCGFQ010000102.1:0-4428 GCF_040984075.1 Pseudomonas sp. I2 | reverse complement strand
TCTAGCCGCCGGCTCTCATCGAAGAAGGAGTCCTCGGTGAGATTCAGAATGCCGAACACCGTCACCATGGCGTCGGCCTCCGCAGCGACTTCCACGATGGGGATCGGGCGAGCAAAAAGGCAGCAATTATGAGCCCCATACCTACAAAGCCCCACGCATCAAGCTTTTGCCCATGAAGCAACCAGGCAATGGCTGTAATTATGACGACGCCGAGTCCCGACCAGACTGCATAAGCAACACCGACAGGGATGGATTTCAGAACCAGAGAAAGAAAATAAAATGCGATGCCATAACCGATTATGACAACGGCGGAAGGGGCAAGCTTAGTAAAGCCCTCGCTAGATTTTAATGCGGATGTTGCGATTACTTCGCCAACTATTGCGATAACAAGAAAAAGCCAGCCTTTCATGATATATCTCCCAATTTGTGTAGGGCTTATTATGCACGCTTAAAAATAATAAAAGCAGACTTGACCTGATAGTTTGGCTGTGAGCAATTATGTGCTTAGTGCATCTAACACCTGAATTAAGCCGACCCGCGAAGCGGGTTCGGCTTGAATGCTGTAATGGACTCCCCCCGCACCACCCTTCTATACCAAGCATCGTGGTGGCTGAAATTGGGAGAGTCGGTATGAAACGCATTGCAGTTGATCTGGCCAAATCCGTTTACCAAGTTGCCGAGAGTGTCCGTTCCGGCCAGGTGGTGCAGCGCAAGCGGCTGAACCGAGAGGCGTTCCGGCGATATATACAGGAGCAGGCCGAACCGGTCGAGTGGGTGATGGAGGCCTGTGGCACGGCCCACTACTGGGGACGTGTAGCGCAAGCCCTGGGGCATCAGGTGAGGCTACTGCATCCGCGCTACGTGCGGCCCTATCGCCGCCGCAACAAGACCGACCGCAATGACTGCGACGCCATGCTCGAAGCGGCACGCTGCACCGATATTCATCCCGTGCCGGTGAAAAGCCACAGCCAGCAACAGCTGCAACAGTTGCACGGGCTGCGGGAAACCTGGAAGAAAAGCCGCACCCAGCGGATCAACCTGCTGCGCGGTCTATTGCGTGAAGCCGGTATCGAGGCCCCCGCCTCGACCGCCGCCTTCATCCGCGCCGCCAGCGAGCGGGTTGACCAGCCCGAGCTCGCGCCCCTGAGCCGTCTGCTGCATATCGTCCTGGCCGAAATCAACCTGTATGAGCAGTGCATGGCCGAGTGCGAGCAGCAGCTCAAACGCTGGCATGCCGACGATGACATCGTACGCAAGCTGGATGAGGTCAGCGGCATTGGGCTGCTGACCGCCAGCGCCCTGACAGCCGCCGTTGGCAGGCCCGAGCGCTTTGCCAGTGGTCGCCAGCTCAGTGCCTGGCTGGGCATGACCCCGCGCGAGTTCAGCAGTGGCGAGCGCCGCAAGCTCGGCCACATCAGCCGACAGGGCAACGTCTATGTGCGTACCCTGCTAATCCATGGCTCACGGGCAGCCTTGCTGGCTGCACAACGCTGTCAGGCACGTACCCCGGAAAAGCTGACGCAGCTGCAACGCTGGGCCGTGGCAACGGCGGCGCGCATCGGCCACAACAAGGCTGCGGTAGCCCTGGCCAACAAACTGGTGCGGATCTGCTGGGCCGTGTGGTGCCATGAGCGGCGCTTCAATGGCAATTGGCAAAGCACAAAGCCCGCCTGACGGCGGGGGGTAATCAGAACGGCAAGATGGTTTTCTGGTGGTTGTGGTGAACAGCAGCACTGTCGGAACAGGCGAGTCCTGCAGCGGAATAAGGCCGATAACAATCATGATCCGCGTGATCGATTGAACGCTTGGCCCCCGCTGCGCGAACTACAGATTGGCCAGGGCAAGAAAGCCCACAACAGGCCGGATATACGAATGCAACCGCGCTGACGACAGGTGCAAAAGCAATGCTTTGCTCACCACTTGTGGGGAGAGTCCATATATGAATTGTTAGACATCACTGGCATGGCACCAAGCAATTTAGTGGCTTCATGTTTCACGAAGTGAACGAACGCCGCCAACTGATCCGCGCGTGAGGCCAAGCAATCTTCTCCTTGTCCAAGATAAGCCTGCCGGGCTTCAAGCAGTACGGGCTTATGTTGATCTGGCAGACGCTCAATTGCCCAGTTGGCAACGATATCCTTCGGTGCGATCTTGCCGGTTGCTGCGCTGTACCAAATGCGAGACAAGGTAAGCACTACATTCCGCTCATCGCCTTCCCAATCCGGCTGCGAATTCCATAGTTTCAGAGTGTCGCTCAATGCCTTGAATAGATCGCCTTCCGGAACTGGGTTAAAGAAATCCTCTGCGGCCGAACCTGCCAATGCAAGGCTATGCTGCCTTACTTTAGTTAGCAGAATAGCCAGATCAACATCGGTTGTGGCGGGCTCGAAGATGCCCGCAAGAATGTCCTTACGCTGCCACTCCCCGAATTGCAGTTCCCGTCTGGCCGGATAACGCCAAGGGACAACATCACCATGCACGACGATGGTAACTTCCAAGGCGCGGAGAGCCTCACTTTGGCCAGGGGAGGCAGAAATTTCCAAGAGATCTACGACCAGGGCTTGTCGGACAGTCTCATCGAGCTGTGCAGCCACAGTAACCAGCAAATCAATATCACTGTATGGCTTCAGGCCACCGTCCAGTGCAGAGCCGTACAAATGCACGGCCAGCAACGTTGATTCCAGATGACGCTCGATGGCGTTGAGAGCCAGTGATAGCTGTACCGAAATCTCGGCGGGTACTGCGTTACTCATGATGTCTAACGCCCGGCTCACGCGCCGGTTTGTAGCTGCGAAGCAGCGGAAAACCGGTCGCCGTGCAGCCGATTGTTAGAACGTAGTAACTTGGCACTCATATGTGGCTGTTTATTTTTCAGCCAACGCAAAACCGGCATTGGCCGGCGCAACCACTGAGACAAATATAAAAGGTTCTGGGCCAGAGTTCATTGCACCATGTACTTGCCCAGGTTTTGCGATGGCAATATCTCCAGCTTTAATATGAGTGGCTACGCCGTCACCTTGATAGTACTCGGCTTCTCCTGAGATAACCGTCCAAGTATCTTGGCCGTGAGGATGGACATGGGCAGCTATTTCCTGCCCAGGGTGGGCGTGCCAAACAACAATGACGGAGTCGTTGGTTTCCAGAACAACCGAACGAATCGGTTCGCCGTTAGACGGACGGACATATTCATCCACCGAAAAAATCCGCGATTCCGTTTCTGCTTTCATGTTCACACCTCATTTAAAACTGATTGGACACGTACTAAAAACGCAACTGCGCCTGGACGTTCTAACGCCCGCTTAAGTGGTGAGCAACGCTACCACAACACTCAATTATTACACCGTAAATACAAAAGCCAATTCAAACTAAAACCGCCAAACGTTGCGAATCCGTCTTAAAGCGTTTGTTATGTGCGTAGCCGAATCTTGCGCTTAGTCAGGAACAATGATTACCCCTAATTGCTCCAGTAACTGTTCCTGTTGCCACGAGCATATTTTTACACCCGTAAGATCAATCTTTCGAGGATCTAAACCATAAAGCTCTGAATGGCTTAAATCACAGCCTTGTACTCTAAACTGTTCCCAGCAGTCTTCCGAAAAAACACCACGGCTTAAATCTGATTCTTTAAATGAAGCGCCTCGAAGATTTGCACCAATCCATCTATTTTCGAACAGGTCACATTTTTCAATAAGCTGCTGCTCAAAATTGGCATAGGATAAGTTACAACCTGTTATGTATGCAGAACAAAAGTACATTTTATTCGAAACCTGATTTACAAAACTAACTTGACTAAAATTTGCTCCTTTAAGATCACAATCTCTCAGTTCAATACCAAAGCAATTTGCCCCCTTAAAATGGGACATTGAAAGCTGACAGTTTTTAAATGAAGCATCTCGAAGATCAGCATAAGAAAAATCGCACCCTTCCAATGCCCCCTGCTCTATGAAAGTACAGTTAATGAACTGTGTATCTCGGAGGTTTGAGCGCTTAAAATTACAATGTATAAAAGTACAATTGCTAAAGATATGTTCTTGCAAGTCCTGATGTGAGAAGTTCACTTGATTATATAATTGCTTTGATTTTTCCATGCTGTGGCTCCAAAAAACATTTGATTTGAAGACTATCATTTACCTGAAAGTTCTCAACAAAAACAAAACCAATAAAAACAGAAACTTAAAACACCCCGTTTTAGCCAAAATAAGGCATCAAAACGGCATTTTAAAGGTGGCTAATTCGAAACGACCGATGCGGCCAGCCAGAAGAAAGTTTCAGTGAATCTGGCTTGTTTTAGAGAAAGCACATAACTTTGTTTTAGGGCGACTGCCCTGCTGCGTAACATCGTTGCTGCTCCATAACATCAAACATCGACCCACGGCGTAACGCGCTTGCTGCTTGGATGCCCGAGGCATAGACTGTACAAAAAAACAG
>NZ_JBCGFQ010000101.1:0-4444 GCF_040984075.1 Pseudomonas sp. I2 | reverse complement strand
GACGGTCAGAGAGATCCGAGCCTTTTTGTCCGAGCAGTATGGAACAGAGGTTTCACCCGACTTCATCAGCTCTGTGACAGACGAGGTCATGGAAGAGATTGGCGCGTGGCAACAGCGGCCACTGGAGCCGATGTACCCGGTCATTTTCTTCGATGCGCTGCGGGTGAAGATCCGCGAAGAGGGCCTGGTGCGCAACAAGGCCATTTACCTGGCCCTGGGCGTTCTCCCCGATGGGACGCGGGATATCCTCGGCATCTGGATCGAGAACACCGAGGGTGCGAAGTTTTGGATGAAGGTCTTTAACGATCTCAAGACGCGCGGTGTCGAAGATGTGCTGATTGCCGTGACCGATGGCCTCAAAGGTATGCCCGAGGCTCTTAGTGCCGTGTTTCCAGAGACGACGTTGCAAACGTGCATCGTGCACCTGATCCGCAACAGCCTCGACTTCGCGGCCTGGGACAAGCGGCGGGCTCTGGCCAAGGAGCTGAAGCCGATTTACCAAGCCATCAATGCTGAAGCGGCTGAGCAAGCACTCGATGAGTTTGAGAACGGGCCGTGGGGCGAGAAATATCCAACGGTGGTGGCTGCCTGGAGACGCGCCTGGGATCGAGTGATTCCATTTTTCGTCTTCCCACCGGCCATCAGAAAGGTGATTTACACCACCAACGCCATCGAGAGCATCAATGCCCAGCTACGCAAGGTCATCAAGACTCGCGGGCATTTCCCAAATGATGACGCAGCGACCAAACTGATTTGGCTGGGATTGCGCAACATAACAGCCAATTGGGGAAAACCGGCCCATGATTGGAAAAGCGCGATGAATCAATTTGCGATTCTGTACGGAGACCGGTTCATCAGGCCGACCTGGTGAGAATCAGGGCCTGCCTGACGGCAGGCCGTTACCGGCCCGCACACAAAAAATCTGACAGTCCCCGGACCGGTCGGGCAAGCGCCCCCAAATGACAAAACGCTATCTTCCGCAAGCCCCCTGCAGCACTACCCCTACAGGCCACCCCTACGTACATGCTTGACCAGCACCTTCTCGAGCAACTCCCACATCGCCGGATCGGTACTGAACGCCACATTGAAGCGCATCCACCCAGTCGCCTGGGCATCGACCATGAACAACTGCCCGGGCCCGAGCATGATCCCTTGCTCCAGTGCATCGTCGAGCAGCGCGGCGCTGTCGGGGATCGCGGGGTGCCGGGTCCAGATGTACATCCCTTCGTCCGACTCGGTGAACAACTCGAAGCCCAGCCGATGCAGGTGCCGGCCCACCTCCTGGTGCGCCTCGGCCAGGCGCTGGCGCAGGCGCTTGAGGTGCTTGCGCCAGCGGCCATCGATGATCGCCGCGTACACCACCCGCTCCATCACCTGCGAGGTGGTCAGGCCCGAGCGCATCTTCAGGTGCAGTAACTGCTGCATCAGCTCGGAGTTGGCCACCAGGTAGCCGACCCGCACGTTGGGCGAGATGCTCTTGGAGTAGCTGCCCACGTACACCACCTGCTGCAGGTGGTCGAGGCTGGCCAGGCATGGCTGGGGCTCGGCCACCATGTCGGCGTACAGGTTGTTCTCCACCAGACGAAAGCCATGCCGGGAGGCCAGTTGCAGCAGGCGGTGCAGCTGCGCCAGCGGTGTGCGCGAGCAGGTCGGGCTGTGCAGGTGCGGTTGGGTGAAGAAGGCTGTCGGACGCTGGTGGGCCAGCAGGCGCTCCAGGTGATCCAGGTCGTAGCCGGCCGGGGTGCGTGGCACGCCGACCAGGGTGGCGCCCTGGGTGCGCAGGATGCTCATCAGGTTGGGGTAGCCAGGGTCGTCCACCAGCACCACATCGCCGGGGCGCACCAGGGTGCGCACGGCCAGGTCCAGCGCCTGGCTGGCACCGTGGGTGAGCATCAGTTGCGCCGGGTTGGCGACGATCGACAGTTCCTGCTGCAGGTTCTGCGCGGTCAGCGCGCGCAGCTCCGGCAGGCCCATGGGGTCGCCGTAGCCGGAGAGTTCCAGCGGGCTGCCAGCCACCTGGCGCAGGCCACGGCGCAGGCCGTCCTCGTACATCCAGTCGTTGGGCAGCCAGCCACAGCCAGGTTTGAACGGTAACTGGCGGATCTCGAAGATCTGCTGCAGGTACCACTCGGCGTTGAACGTTGGCCGGGTGGTGTCGGCGTCCTGGTTGTGGTTGTCCAGCAGCTCGCCCACCGCGCGATTGACGAAGAACCCCGCATTGCCCCGGCTGACCAGC
The DNA here is from genome assembly GCF_040984075.1 of Pseudomonas sp. I2. Classification (NCBI taxonomy): domain Bacteria; kingdom Pseudomonadati; phylum Pseudomonadota; class Gammaproteobacteria; order Pseudomonadales; family Pseudomonadaceae; genus Pseudomonas; species Pseudomonas sp. I2. The sequence continues at coordinate 2,208 of NZ_JBCGFQ010000101.1, read as the reverse complement.
AGCCCCTGGGCCACCAGGCGGTCGTAGGCCTCGACCACGGTGAAGGTGCTCACCGAGTACGTCGCGGCGAAGGCGCGGATCGAGGGGACCTTGGCGCCGGGCTTGAGGGTCTGGTTGTCGATCAGCTCGCGCAGCCCGTCGATGATCTGGTTGACCAGCGGGGTAGGGGAGTCTGGATGTAGTTCGAGCATTCGGGTGCCTTCAGGTGTGCGTAACGCCAAGCGCCTGCAGGGTGTCGCGGGTGTATTGCATTGGCGGCCTGTACAGTGCAGTGCGGATTTCATGCCACTGTGCATGGCTCTCTGTGTCCGACATTTTTACATTAGGTGTCAGATATCGCCAGACAAAGCATTTCAGTTCACCCGGGAGGCAACCCCCGGGCACGTCAGCAGGCCGCCATGGAAGGCCTGCGTGTGTTTTCGCACACCTCCTGCCCGTACGGGTGGCCGGCAGGTTGAATTCGAGCAGTCGGGTTCAGCACGCCGGCCGCCGGCGCTGATGTACAGGTGAGACCGATAGCCATCGGGGTTTCACAGTTTTTCCTTGGATAAAAAGAAGCACGGGGTACACAACTGATGGACGCAACATCCCTATCCACCACGGCCGCGAAAGGGGAGCACGAGAGCAAACTCAGTGCTTCGCTCAAGTCGCGCCACCTGACGATGATGTCGATCGCTGGGGTCATCGGCGGCGCCTTGTTCGTCGGTTCCGGCAGCGTGATCCACAGCGCAGGCCCCGCCGCGGTCCTCGCCTATCTCGCTGGCGGCATCCTGGTGGTGTTGATCATGCGCATGCTCGGCGAGATGGCGACCTCCTCGCCGGACACCGGCTCGTTCTCCACCTACGCCGACCGCGCCATCGGCCGCTGGGCCGGTTTCACCATCGGTTGGCTGTACTGGTGGTACTGGGTCATCCTCATGGCCTGGGAAGCCTACGTGGCGGGCAAGATCCTGCATGGCTGGTTCCCCGGTATCAGCGTCAACGTGTTCGTGCTGGCCACCACCTGTGTGCTGATCACGGTCAACTTCTTCAACGTCAAGCACTACGGTGAGTTCGAGTTCTGGTTCGCCTTGATCAAGGTGGTGGCCATCGTCTGCTTCCTGATCGTCTGCACCGCGGCCGTGTTCAACATCTGGCAGTTCGGCGAGGTGCGTGGCATCAGCCACTTGACCAGCGAAGGCTTCATGCCCAACGGCCTCACCACGGTGATCGGTGCGCTGCTCGGGGTGATGTTCGCCTTCCTCGGCGCCGAGATCGTCACCATCGCCGCGTCCGAATCCAAGGACCCGTCCACCCAGATCGTCAAGGCCACCAACTCCGTGGTATGGCGTGTGTGCCTGTTCTACGTGGGCTCGATCTTCCTGATCGTCTGCCTGGTGCCGTGGAACGACCCGCACCTGGGCGAGTCCGGCTATGGCGCCTACCGCCGCACCCTGGAGCTGCTGGGCGTGCCGTATGCCGAGCTGCTGATGAACTTCGTGGTGCTGACCTCGGTGAGCAGTTGCCTGATCTCCGGCCACTACACCGCCTCGCGCATGCTGTTCTCGCTGTCCCAGCGTGGCGACGCGCCGTCGTTCTTCAAGATCACACGTGCCGGTACCGGCGTGCCGGTGTACGCGATCATGGGGTCGTGCGCCGTGGCCATCTTCTGCGCCCTGATCAACTTCAGTGAGACCCTGCGCCCGAAGGACGTGCTGGAGACCCTGATGAACACCACCGGCATGATCGCCCTGCTGGTGTACCTGGTGATCGCTTTCTCGCAGCTGCGCATGCGTCGCAAGCTGGTGGCCGAAGGCAAGGAAGTGCGCCTGAAGATGTGGCTGTTCCCCTGGCTGACCTACCTGGTGATCGCCTTCATCATCGTCTGCCTGGTGGTCATGGCGTTCATGCCTGACTACCAGATCCTGGTGATCTCCACCGGCATCGCCGCAGCCATCGTGGTGGCGATGGGCGTGGTCCACCAACTGCGCACCTCCCGGCAGCACTGAGGTTGCCTTCCCGCATGACCGAGCCCTCGCTGGGCCGGCCATGCGGCTGCAGATGGCTTATGCTGGAGGCCAGTGTGGGGGGTTGGGGGGGGGGCGGTGGGGGGAACGGCGCCCGCCCCCCGGGCCGGCGCGCGGGAGACGCGCGCGAGGCCCCCCCCCGGGGGGGGGGGGCCCCCCCGGGTGGGGGTTGGGCTCAGCGCGGGGCCCCCCGGGGGGCGCG
>NZ_JBCGFQ010000100.1:0-4532 GCF_040984075.1 Pseudomonas sp. I2 | reverse complement strand
GATCCTCGGCGACCTGGAAGGCGAGTCGCGCGAGGTGGCCAAGGTCCATGCCGGTATCGCCCGGCAGATCGTGCTGCATGGGCAGCCGCTCAAGGCACCGTGCATCATCCTCTCCGGCGGCGAGACCTTCTGGCAGTTGGCGCCATGGCCGAAGTAGTCGAGAAGAGCTGGCAAGGCGAAGTCTCCGGCCTGGTGGTGACCCGCTACGGCCATGGCGCCAACTGCCAGAAGATCGAGGTGGTCGAAGCCGCCCACCCCGTCCCCGATGCCGCCGGCCTGGCCGTGGCCAAGCGCGTGCTCGAACTGGTCAGCGACCTGAGCGAAGACGACCGGGTGATCTTCCTGCTCTCCGGCGGTGGCTCGGCCCTGCTGGCACTGCCCGCCGAAGGCCTGACCCTGGCCGACAAGCAACAGATCAACAAGGCCCTGCTCAAGTCCGGCGCCACCATCGGCGAGATGAACTGCGTGCGCAAGCACCTCTCGGCGATCAAGGGCGGGCGCCTGGCCAAGGCCTGCTGGCCGGCCACGGTCTACACCTATGCGATTTCCGATGTACCGGGCGACCTGGCCACGGTCATCGCCTCCGGCCCCACCGTGGCCGACCCGAGCACCCGCGCCGATGCCCTGGCCATCCTCAAGCGCTACGCCATCGACGCGCCCAAGGCGGTCATCGACTGGCTCAACGACCCGGCCTCGGAAACCGTCAAGGCCGACGACCCGGCCCTGGCGCGCAGCCACTTCCAACTGATCGCCAAGCCCCAGCAGTCGCTGGAGGCCGCGGCGGTCAAGGCGCGCCAGGCAGGTTTCAGCCCGCTGATCCTCGGCGACCTGGAAGGCGAGTCGCGCGAGGTGGCCAAGGTCCATGCCGGTATCGCCCGGCAGATCGTGCTGCATGGGCAGCCGCTCAAGGCACCGTGCATCATCCTCTCCGGCGGCGAGACCACCGTCACCGTACGCGGCAACGGCCGCGGCGGGCGCAACGCCGAGTTCCTGCTCAGCCTGACCGAAAGCCTCAAGGGCCTGCCCGGCGTGTACGCCCTGGCCGGTGACACCGACGGCATCGACGGCTCCGAGGAGAACGCCGGCGCCATCATGACCCCGGACAGCTACGCCCGCGCCGAGGCCCTGGGCCTGTCGGCCGCCGACGAGCTGGACAACAACAACGGCTATGGCTACTTCGCGGCGCTGGAGGCGTTGATCGTCACCGAGCCGACCCGCACCAACGTCAACGACTTCCGCGCCATCCTGATCCTCGAGAGCCCGCAATCATGACGCCTGATAAGAAAGTCAAAATCCTCGCCACCCTCGGCCCTGCGATCAAAGGCGTCGACGACATCCGTCAACTGGTCGAGGCCGGGGTGAACATCTTCCGCCTCAACTTCAGCCACGGCGAACACGCCGACCATGCCCTGCGCTACCAGTGGATCCGCGAGGTGGAGCAGCAGCTGAACTACCCGTTGGGCATCCTCATGGACCTGCAAGGGCCGAAACTGCGCGTGGGCCGTTTCGCCGACGGCAAGGTCCAGCTGCAGCGTGGCCAGGCCCTGCGCCTGGACCTGGACACCACCCCGGGCGACAGCCGTCGGGTCAACCTGCCCCACCCGGAGATCATCGCGGCCCTGGAGCCGGGCATGGACCTGCTGCTCGACGACGGCAAGCTGCGCCTGCGGGTGACCGCCAAGCACCCTGATGCCATCGACACCGAGGTGCTGGCCGGCGGCGAGCTGTCCGATCGCAAGGGCGTCAACGTGCCCCAGGCGGTGCTCGACCTCTCCCCGCTGACCGAGAAGGACCGCCGCGACCTGGCCTTCGGCCTGGAGCTGGGTGTGGATTGGGTGGCGCTGTCGTTCGTGCAGCGCCCCGAGGACATCGCCGAGGCGCGCCAGTTGATCGGCGACCGTGCCTACCTGATGGCCAAGATCGAGAAGCCTTCGGCGGTGGCCCAATTGCAAGCGATCGCCGAGCGCTCCGACGCGATCATGGTGGCCCGTGGCGACCTGGGCGTGGAAGTGCCGGCCGAAAGCGTGCCGCAGATCCAGAAGCAGATCATCGGCACCTGCCGCCAGCTCGGCCGGCCGGTGGTGGTGGCCACGCAGATGCTCGAGTCCATGCGTTTCTCGCCGGCGCCGACCCGCGCCGAGGTCACCGACGTGGCCAACGCCGTGGCCGAGGGTGCCGACGCGGTGATGCTGTCGGCCGAGACCGCCTCGGGTGACTACCCGCTGGAAGCCGTGCAGATGATGAGCAAGATCATCCGCCAGGTGGAGAACGGCCCGGACTACCAGGCCCAGCTCGACGTCGGCCGTCCCAAGGCCGAGGCCACGGTGTCGGATGCCATCAGCTGCGCGATCCGCCGTATCAGCAGCATCCTGCCAGTGGCGGTGCTGGTCAACTACAGCGAGTCGGGCGCCTCGACCCTGCGCGCCGCCCGCGAGCGACCACGGGCGCCGATCCTCAACCTGACACCGAACCTGACCACCGCCCGCCGCCTGAGCGTGACCTGGGGCGTGCACTCGGTGGTCAACGATCGCCTGCGCCAGGTCGACGAGATCTGCTCGACCGCGCTGGAGATCGCCCAGGCGCAAGGCATGGCCAGCCGTGGCGACACGCTGCTGATCACCGCCGGTGTGCCGTTCGGCAAGCCGGGGACGACCAATACCCTGCGGATCGAAACCTTGGTCTGAGCCGGTCAGTACGTTCATCTGGGGCCGCTTCGCGCCCCATCGCCGGCAAGCCCGCTCCCACACGGCCCTGCAAGCCACATCATGTGTGATCGACTCGGACCCTGGGAGCCGGCTTGCCGGCGATGGGCTGCCAAGCAGCCCCAATGCGAGGACCTGGCAGCAACCACGAACAATGCGGAAAACCCGAGGCCCGACAGAGGCCCACCGCTTCCCATCCACCTCATCGACTGCCCATGTACACCAAGAATTTCGTCAACCCGTGCCCCGACTGGGCCACGGCACTGCTCAATGGCTTCAGCCAGGTGCTGTTGCTACGTAACCCGCTGTGCGGCCTGTGCTGCCTGTTGGCGCTGCTGCTGACCGCCCCCGCGCTGGTCGGCGGTGCCCTGCTCGGCGCCCTGGCCGGCCTGCTCACCGCCCAACGCCGCGGCTACGACCGCACCGACCGTCAGGCTGGCCTGTACTGCTACAACGGCGTGCTGATCGGCATCCTGATCAGCGCGGTGCTGCCCTGGTCGGCTATCCTGCCGCCACTGATCATCGCCGCCGGTGGCCTGTCCAGTATCCTCACCCACCAGTGGCGCAAGCGCGGAGGCAAGCTGCTGATCGCCTATACCGCGCCCTTCGTGCTGCTGGGCTGGGGCACCCTGCTGCTGGCCAGCCCCTTGCTCAGTACCTACGTCGAGGCCAATCCGCTGTATGCCCTGCTCCGTGGCCTGGGCCAGATCTTCCTGCTGGACAACCCACTGGCCGGCCTGCTGATCGCCATCGGCCTGTTCATCGCCAACCCCTATGCGGCCGTCTGGGCCCTGCTCGGCTCGGCCATCGGCGGTGGCGCGGCATTGCTGGCCGGCGAAGCGCAATCCGCCTGGCAGGGGTTGTTCGGCTTCAATGCCGCGCTGGCTGCGCTGGCCTTCGGACGGGAGCGCACACCTCCCTGGCGACCACTGATGGCAATCATGCTGGCGATTGCGCTGCAGTACATCATGGTGATGTGCTCCATCCCTGGCCTCACCGCACCGTTCGTACTCGCCTGCTGGTGTTTGCATGGCGCGCGACTGGATGCCCGTGCCAACGAAACCTTGCCCGATGGCGGATCCTGATCGCCTGTACTTCCACAAGGTACATGCGCTGCCCTTGTGAGTATGCTCCCTGCACGACAGCGTGGCGCCAGGGCGGGCGTGGGTGTCATACGAACGACCGAAGATGCCTGACCTCGGGAGGGCATCATTCGTCATGACTGACGTATGTTGGAAACAAGAGAATGTGCGCTTTCAATGATTGCGTTCTTACCCATGCCAGCAACGTCCCACCAACCTAGCGTCACTTCTGCTCCGGTGAAACTGAGCTTCGTCGTTCTCGCCCTTATGTGCTCATAGGAAAGGTCAAACTTCAATCCACTGGACGACCTGCCAGTGGCTGAATCAACTCCCACGTTCATGGCGTCCCTGAGAGTGTGTCTCCAGACGACTCCATCTTTATTGATCGTCATCGTAGAGGTCTGGATATTCTCAAACCCCACGTTCAGCGGAATGCTCACCCCCTCGCTCGATCGTTCAGCATTGACCACCATTCTTCCAACATCTCTAGCCTTCAGTTTTACCTGGATGCCAGTGCGCGTCATGCGAATCGTTGATTGAGGCCTGCTGACGGCGATCGGGTTTGGAGCCACGGATACCCGATTGCCCACTCTGTCCCTGAACATTAACCAAAAGGCGCTTTGGACCTGTCCCGTGACAGCGGACGCCAAGAAGCGATACTTAGATCGCTATCTTGGAGGTTGCCATGTACCCGAGCACTCGCCGTAACTACACCGATGAGTTCAAGGCTCAGGCCGTTGCGCTAGCT
>NZ_JBCGFQ010000099.1:0-4639 GCF_040984075.1 Pseudomonas sp. I2 | reverse complement strand
CACCCACGCCCCGCCCAAGCGGCAGGCCGTCCTGTAACCCCCGCCTTCTGCCGAGCGCCTGTTATCATGGAGCACATCTCTGTGACAGCTTCATGGCAAGAAGGAACTTTTTTTGTGAACGATAGGCTCGGCCATCCCCGCACCCGGCTGCTCGCCCTGGCGGGCCTGGTACTGGCGCTTCCCCTGGGCATCCGAGCCCTGCTCGGCTGGTCCGACCCGCTCGGCTATCTGTCCGACCTGGCCATCGGCAGCCTGCTGCTCCTGCTGCTGCACCGCCGTGCCTGGTGGCTGGCATTGCCGGTACTGTTGGCCTGGGGCGCCTTGATGGTGGGCTCGGCGGAACTGGTCAGTGCCGTGGGCAGGCTGCCCACCAGCGCCGACCTGACCTACCTGCTCGACCCACAGTTCATGGAGAATTCCACCGGCGGCGCCCTCGCCCACCCATGGCTGCCCTGGGTCCTGGTCGCGGGCCTGGCGGCCTGGCTGCTGGCCGTCTGGCGCAGCCGCGGCCGGCCTGCCATGGCGTTGTCGCGCAAGGCCTGGGCCATCCCCTTGCTACTGCTGGGCGCGCACTGGGCCAGCCAGCACCTGGTCCCCTCCGAGGCCGACCAGTGGCGCCAGTACAACCTGCCGCACCAACTTCTATCCGCTGGCGTCGGCGACCTGCAGCGCCAGGCCCGTGGCTGGCTGGGCGACGAGCCGACGGTCCCCCCCCTGCCCACCGCCGGCCTGGTGCAGTCGGACCTCAACGGCCGCAAACTGCTCGCCACACCCGGTCAGGCCCGCAACCTGCTGGTGATCACCCTCGAAGGCATCCCCGGCGCCTACGTACGCGCCAACCGCCAGGCCCTGCACAGCCGCTTCGACGAAGAGCTCATGCCCAACCTCAGCCGCTGGGCCGAGCGCGGCATGAACACGCCCGACTACGTGTTGCACACCCACCAGACCATCCGTGGCCTGTACGCCATGCTCTGCGGCGACTACGACAAGATGGCCAACGGCACGCCCAAGGGCGTCGAACTGCTGACCCAGGACCTACGCAACCAGGCCTGCCTGCCGGCCCAGTTGCGCCAGGCCGGCTTCACCACCCACTACCTGCAAGGCGCGGGCCTGCGCTTCATGGCCAAGGACCGGATCATGCCGCACATCGGCTTCGACTCGGTCCACGGCCAGGAATGGTTCCGCAACGCCAACTACCTCGACTTCCCCTGGGGCAAGGACGACCGAGCCTTCTTCGAAGGCGCCCAGGCGTACGTGGCAAAGCTGCGCAAGCAGAAACAACCCTGGATGCTGACCCTGCTGACCGTCGGCACGCACCAGCCCTATTCGGCACCGGCGCACTACCTGCGCCGCTACGCCACGCCCAAGCAGGCGGCAGTGGCCTACCTGGACGATGCCCTGGGCCGCTTCCTCGACGACCTGGAGCGCCAGGGCGTGTTGAAAGACACCCTGGTGGTCATCACCTCCGACGAGTCCCACGGCATCGATGGCGTACGCCTGGCCTCGTCCTGGGGTTTCAACCTGACCCTGGCCCCGGAACAGGCGCAGTTGCCACGCATCAAGCAGGGCACCTATGGCCATGTCGACCTGGCCGCCTCCCTGCTCGACTACTTCAGCCTGCCGATCCCGGCAGCCCTGGGCGGCCGCTCGCTGTTTCGCGACTACGACAGCGGCCGCGAGATGATTTCCTTCACCAACGGCATGCTGCGCTACCACGACGGCCACGGCACCCTGACCGAGTGCGATTTCCAGCAGCGCTGCCGGCGTTATGCCAGCCAAGGCTTCATCGCCGATCGCGCCAAATACCTCGGCCGCGGTGACGAAGCCACAGGCCAGCAGCTCACGGCCTTGGCCAGCGCACTGGACCAGTCCCTGCTGCAAACCCCGCTCAACCTGCGCTACCAGTTCGGTGGCCCGGCCGCCATCCCACTGCACAAGCGCATCCGCGACGACTGGGCCGACAACCTGATCGGCGCCCAGTACCTGGAGATGCCCGAAGGCTCCCATACCCGCGTACGGCTCAAGGTGCGCTCCCTCGACCCACGGCACGTGGCCTACATCCGCCTCAAGGCCAAGGAGTTCGAACAGGACGTGCCGCTCGGGCTGCCCGAAGAGATGAGAGTGACCACCAAGAAGCCGCTGGTGCTGGAGTTCAGCTTCGACAACCCTTCCCAGCGCAAGGCGTTTTCCTTCCACCTGCTGGGTTATGGCGGAGGCAAGGTCGAGGTCAGCGACTTCAGTGTGATCACTGCGTTGCCGGGGGAAGACGAGACGGTCGAGGAATTCCAGGACGGGCGAGTCGCCCACTCTGGCTGAACGCTGCGCAGGCAGGCTCCGCCCACGCTATCAGCGGATCTGGTGCTTGTGCAGCAAGCGGTAGAAGGTGGGCCGGGAAACCCCCAGCACCTTGGCGGCGATGCTCAGGTTGTCGCTGTGCCGGCTGAGCACGTCGCACAGGGCCTGGCGCTCGGCCCGGTGCTTGTAGTCCTCCAGGGTGCCCAGCGGCTGATCTTCCTGCTCCAGGGTCTGCAAGCCCAGGTCCTGGGCCTCGATCTGCCGCCCCTCGGCCAGCACCAACCCGCGCCGCACCCGGTTGGCCAGCTCGCGCACGTTACCTGGCCAGTCGTGCCGGCCCATCGCCGCCAAGGCGCTGTCGCTGAACGAGCGCGGCCGGCGGCCGGTCTCCAGGCTGTAGAAATGGGCGAAGTGGCTGGCCAGCATCGACAAATCGCCATGCCGATCACGCAGCGGTGCGGTGACCACTTGCAGGACGTTGAGCCGGTAATAGAGGTCTTCACGGAAACGTCCCTGCTCGATGGCTTTCTCCAGGTCCACGTGGGTCGCGGCCAATACCCGCACGTCCACCGGGATCGGCTGGTCCCCGCCCACCCTTTCGATGTGCTTCTCCTGCAGAAAGCGCAGCAGGTTGGCCTGTAATTCCAGGGGCAGGTCGCCGATCTCGTCGAGGAACAAGGTGCCGCCGTTGGCCGCCTCGATGCGTCCCACCTTGCGCTGGTGGGCACCGGTGAAAGCACCTTTCTCGTGGCCGAACAGCTCGGACTGGATCAGGTGTTCGGGAATGGCGCCGCAGTTGATCGCGATGAAGGGCTTGTCACACCGTAGCGATTGCCGATGCAGGGTGCGCGCCACCAGCTCCTTGCCCGTCCCGCTCTCGCCACGGATCAGCACCGGCGACTCGGTGGGCGCCAGCTTGCCCAGCAACTTGCGCAGTTCGCGGATCGGCCGGCTGTCGCCCAGCAGCTCGTGCTCCGGCTCGTCCACCCGCACCGAGCCCTTGCCGCGCAGGCGCGCCATGCCGAAGGCACGGCCCAAGGTGACCTGGACCCGCGACACATCGAACGGCAGGGTGTGGAAATCGAAGAACCACTCGCAGACGAAATCCCCGACGTTCTGCATGCGCAGCTCCTCGGCGCTGAGCACGGCGATCCATTCGGTGTTGCTGCGCTTGATCATGTCCTTGACCGCATCGGGGTGACGCAGGTGCGAGGCCTGCAGACGCAGCAGGCCGACATCGCAGCGATGCTCCAGCGCGGCCGACAGGGTACAGCTGTGTACATCCCAGCCGACGCTTCGCAGGCCCGGTAGTAGACGGTGGCAGTCGTCGCAGGGATCGACGATCAGCAAGCGGCGTTGAGAGGCGGTTTCGAGCATGACCGTTCCTTGGCGCCAATTTTTGGTTTTTCACGTAGAAACAGTAAGTTGCAGCGCCCGAATTAACAGTAGCAATGAACCTGACGCTCCCCACTACCGTTTGTCTGCCGGTTGCTGTCATCAGCGGGTCATCCGGGAATTTTTCAAAGTTATCGACGTCACAGGCGGCACAGGCCACGGCAACACTTTTGCAGACTAAAAAAAATTTCAACGACCCTGTGACTTCACCCCCAACATGGAGCATCAGTACAAGTAACCCCGCGCTGCCTACCTTCGACCTTGAGCAACGCGGACTTCATTTCGCTGTTTGGGACCATAGAGAGACCGAACCATGAATGCCCCGCTCCGTGTCAACGAAGCACTGCTGATCGCCGACCACGCCTTCGAACCCTTCCAGTGCGTAGCCTGGGATGCACCCAATGGCACTGGTGAGCTGAGCCTGGCAGTGATCGACCGGACCAGCACCCGTATCGGCAGCAAGCAAGTTTCCTCGCGTATCTATTCCGACCCCGCGCAGTGGGCCTGCCTGATCGAGGAAGTACGCGCCGAACTTTGCGAAAAAGGTTACGACCTGCAACCCTGGTCGATGCCCAAGTAATATCGCGGCCACTTGCAAGTGCGTGCCGAGCCACGCACTTGTGCAACTTTCTACCGCCCTGGCCTGGCAACTTTCTTTAATTGCGACATTGCGCCGCAGGCGCGACTTCCCTTCTTTAATCAGTCACGTACCCTGAACTGCTGGATGTGCCGGTATTCGGCCTGCAGTTGTTCGGCCAGCCGCTGTGCCCGCCCCAGACGTACCGCTGTCAGCTCCATGTCCACCAGCACAGTCGCGCAGGGCATCGGCCGTGGTGCGTTCCAGCGTTGCAGGCGGCCATCGGTGAGCACCAGGCAGCGTTGTGTCTCCTGGGGGTGACGCTTGCCCCGGGCCAGCAGCCACTGGTGCGCCTGCTCCAGTGCCGCGATC
>NZ_JBCGFQ010000098.1:0-5384 GCF_040984075.1 Pseudomonas sp. I2 | reverse complement strand
CCAAACGCTCTTTAACAATCGAATCAAGCAATTCGTGTGGGTGCTTGTGAGTACGGACTGATAGTCGCCAAGATTATCAGCATCACAAGTGGCCATATGAGAAATCACATAGTCATTTGAGATTGCTGAGCCAAGTTTAGGGTTACTTAAAAACCCAAGCAGTATTGAACTGAAGAGTTTGATCATGGCTCAGATTGAACGCTGGCGGCAGGCCTAACACATGCAAGTCGAGCGGATGAAGTGAGCTTGCTCATGGATTCAGCGGCGGACGGGTGAGTAATGCCTAGGAATCTGCCTGGTAGTGGGGGACAACGTTCCGAAAGGGGCGCTAATACCGCATACGTCCTACGGGAGAAAGTGGGGGATCTTCGGACCTCACGCTATCAGATGAGCCTAGGTCGGATTAGCTAGTTGGTGGGGTAATGGCTCACCAAGGCGACGATCCGTAACTGGTCTGAGAGGATGATCAGTCACACTGGAACTGAGACACGGTCCAGACTCCTACGGGAGGCAGCAGTGGGGAATATTGGACAATGGGCGAAAGCCTGATCCAGCCATGCCGCGTGTGTGAAGAAGGTCTTCGGATTGTAAAGCACTTTAAGTTGGGAGGAAGGGCAGTAAGCGAATACCTTGCTGTTTTGACGTTACCAACAGAATAAGCACCGGCTAACTCTGTGCCAGCAGCCGCGGTAATACAGAGGGTGCGAGCGTTAATCGGAATTACTGGGCGTAAAGCGCGCGTAGGTGGTTCGTTAAGTTGGATGTGAAAGCCCCGGGCTCAACCTGGGAACTGCATCCAAAACTGGCGAGCTAGAGTACGGTAGAGGGTGGTGGAATTTCCTGTGTAGCGGTGAAATGCGTAGATATAGGAAGGAACACCAGTGGCGAAGGCGACCACCTGGACTGATACTGACACTGAGGTGCGAAAGCGTGGGGAGCAAACAGGATTAGATACCCTGGTAGTCCACGCCGTAAACGATGTCAACTAGCCGTTGGAATCCTTGAGATTTTAGTGGCGCAGCTAACGCATTAAGTTGACCGCCTGGGGAGTACGGCCGCAAGGTTAAAACTCAAATGAATTGACGGGGGCCCGCACAAGCGGTGGAGCATGTGGTTTAATTCGAAGCAACGCGAAGAACCTTACCAGGCCTTGACATGCAGAGAACTTTCCAGAGATGGAGAGGTGCCTTCGGGAACTCTGACACAGGTGCTGCATGGCTGTCGTCAGCTCGTGTCGTGAGATGTTGGGTTAAGTCCCGTAACGAGCGCAACCCTTGTCCTTAGTTACCAGCACGTCATGGTGGGCACTCTAAGGAGACTGCCGGTGACAAACCGGAGGAAGGTGGGGATGACGTCAAGTCATCATGGCCCTTACGGCCTGGGCTACACACGTGCTACAATGGTCGGTACAGAGGGTTGCCAAGCCGCGAGGTGGAGCTAATCTCACAAAACCGATCGTAGTCCGGATCGCAGTCTGCAACTCGACTGCGTGAAGTCGGAATCGCTAGTAATCGCGAATCAGAATGTCGCGGTGAATACGTTCCCGGGCCTTGTACACACCGCCCGTCACACCATGGGAGTGGGTTGCACCAGAAGTAGCTAGTCTAACCTTCGGGAGGACGGTTACCACGGTGTGATTCATGACTGGGGTGAAGTCGTAACAAGGTAGCCGTAGGGGAACCTGCGGCTGGATCACCTCCTTAATCGAAGACATCAGCCTGCTGATGAGCACCCACACGAATTGCTTGATTCCTTGAAGAAGACGATGTGACGCGACCCTGTGATAGGTCTGTAGCTCAGTTGGTTAGAGCGCACCCCTGATAAGGGTGAGGTCGGCAGTTCAAATCTGCCCAGACCTACCAATTTGTTGTGGTGCAGCCTGTATACGGGGCCATAGCTCAGCTGGGAGAGCGCCTGCTTTGCACGCAGGAGGTCAGCGGTTCGATCCCGCTTGGCTCCACCATGTTGCCGTTACCTGCAGAACTTAGAAATGAGCATTCGTGAATGAATGTTGATTTCTGACTTTTGTCAGATCGTTCTTTAAAAATTCGGATATGTGATAGAAAGACTGATGACGCACTTTCACTGGTGTGGCATCAGGCTAAGGTAAAATTTGTGAGTTCCGCTCGAAAGAGCGACATGCGAATTTTCGGCGAATGTCGTCTTCACAGTATAACCAGATTGCTTGGGGTTATATGGTCAAGTGAAGAAGCGCATACGGTGGATGCCTTGGCAGTCAGAGGCGATGAAAGACGTGGTAGCCTGCGATAAGCTTCGGGGAGTCGGCAAACAGACTGTGATCCGGAGATTTCTGAATGGGGGAACCCACCTAGGATAACCTAGGTATCTTGTACTGAATCCATAGGTGCAAGAGGCGAACCAGGGGAACTGAAACATCTAAGTACCCTGAGGAATAGAAATCAACCGAGATTCCCTTAGTAGTGGCGAGCGAACGGGGACCAGCCCTTAAGCTGGCTTGAGATTAGTGGAACGCTCTGGAAAGTGCGGCCATAGTGGGTGATAGCCCCGTACACGAAAATCTCTTGCCAGTGAAATCGAGTAGGACGGAGCACGAGAAACTTTGTCTGAACATGGGGGGACCATCCTCCAAGGCTAAATACTACTGACTGACCGATAGTGAACCAGTACCGTGAGGGAAAGGCGAAAAGAACCCCGGAGAGGGGAGTGAAATAGAACCTGAAACCGTATGCGTACAAGCAGTGGGAGCCTACTTTGTTAGGTGACTGCGTACCTTTTGTATAATGGGTCAGCGACTTATATTCAGTGGCGAGCTTAACCGAATAGGGGAGGCGTAGCGAAAGCGAGTCTTAATAGGGCGTTTAGTCGCTGGGTATAGACCCGAAACCGGGCGATCTATCCATGGGCAGGTTGAAGGTTAGGTAACACTGACTGGAGGACCGAACCGACTACCGTTGAAAAGTTAGCGGATGACCTGTGGATCGGAGTGAAAGGCTAATCAAGCTCGGAGATAGCTGGTTCTCCTCGAAAGCTATTTAGGTAGCGCCTCATGTATCACTGCTGGGGGTAGAGCACTGTTTCGGCTAGGGGGTCATCCCGACTTACCAAACCGATGCAAACTCCGAATACCAGCAAGTGCCGAGCATGGGAGACACACGGCGGGTGCTAACGTCCGTCGTGAAAAGGGAAACAACCCAGACCGTCAGCTAAGGTCCCAAAGTCATGGTTAAGTGGGAAACGATGTGGGAAGGCTTAGACAGCTAGGAGGTTGGCTTAGAAGCAGCCATCCTTTAAAGAAAGCGTAATAGCTCACTAGTCGAGTCGGCCTGCGCGGAAGATGTAACGGGGCTCAAACCATGCACCGAAGCTACGGGTGTCATCTTTGATGACGCGGTAGAGGAGCGTTCTGTAAGCCTGTGAAGGTGAGTTGAGAAGCTTGCTGGAGGTATCAGAAGTGCGAATGCTGACATGAGTAACGACAATGGGTGTGAAAAACATCCACGCCGAAAGACCAAGGTTTCCTGCGCAACGTTAATCGACGCAGGGTTAGTCGGTCCCTAAGGCGAGGCTGAAAAGCGTAGTCGATGGAAAACAGGTTAATATTCCTGTACTTCCGGTTATTGCGATGGAGGGACGGAGAAGGCTAGGCCAGCTTGGCGTTGGTTGTCCAAGTTTAAGGTGGTAGGCCGAGATCTTAGGCAAATCCGGGATCTCAAGGCCGAGAGCTGATGACGAGTGCTCTTTAGAGCGCGAAGTGGTTGATGCCATGCTTCCAAGAAAAGCTCCTAAGCTTCAGATAACCGGGAACCGTACCCCAAACCGACACAGGTGGTCGGGTAGAGAATACCAAGGCGCTTGAGAGAACTCGGGTGAAGGAACTAGGCAAAATGGCACCGTAACTTCGGGAGAAGGTGCGCCGGCGAGGGTGAAGGACTTGCTCCGTAAGCCCATGTCGGTCGAAGATACCAGGCCGCTGCGACTGTTTATTAAAAACACAGCACTCTGCAAACACGAAAGTGGACGTATAGGGTGTGACGCCTGCCCGGTGCCGGAAGGTTAATTGATGGGGTTAGCGCAAGCGAAGCTCTTGATCGAAGCCCCGGTAAACGGCGGCCGTAACTATAACGGTCCTAAGGTAGCGAAATTCCTTGTCGGGTAAGTTCCGACCTGCACGAATGGCGTAACGATGGCGGCGCTGTCTCCACCCGAGACTCAGTGAAATTGAAATCGCTGTGAAGATGCAGTGTATCCGCGGCTAGACGGAAAGACCCCGTGAACCTTTACTATAGCTTTGCACTGGACTTTGAGCTTGCTTGTGTAGGATAGGTGGGAGGCTTTGAAGTGGGGACGCCAGTTCCCATGGAGCCATCCTTGAAATACCACCCTGGCAACCTTGAGGTTCTAACTCAGGTCCGTGATCCGGATCGAGGACAGTGTATGGTGGGTAGTTTGACTGGGGCGGTCTCCTCCCAAAGAGTAACGGAGGAGTACGAAGGTGCGCTCAGACCGGTCGGAAATCGGTCGCAGAGTATAAAGGCAAAAGCGCGCTTGACTGCGAGACCCACACGTCGAGCAGGTACGAAAGTAGGTCTTAGTGATCCGGTGGTTCTGTATGGAAGGGCCATCGCTCAACGGATAAAAGGTACTCCGGGGATAACAGGCTGATACCGCCCAAGAGTTCATATCGACGGCGGTGTTTGGCACCTCGATGTCGGCTCATCACATCCTGGGGCTGAAGCCGGTCCCAAGGGTATGGCTGTTCGCCATTTAAAGTGGTACGCGAGCTGGGTTTAGAACGTCGTGAGACAGTTCGGTCCCTATCTGCCGTGGACGTTTGAGATTTGAGAGGGGCTGCTCCTAGTACGAGAGGACCGGAGTGGACGAACCTCTGGTGTTCCGGTTGTCACGCCAGTGGCACTGCCGGGTAGCTATGTTCGGAAGAGATAACCGCTGAAAGCATCTAAGCGGGAAACTCGCCTCAAGATGAGATCTCACTGGGGTCTTGAACCCCCTGAAGGGCCGTCGAAGACTACGACGTTGATAGGTCGGGTGTGTAAGCGCTGTGAGGCGTTGAGCTAACCGATACTAATTGCCCGTGAGGCTTGACCATATAACACCCAAGCAATTTGCGTGCAGCGGATTGCGGTGGTGAAGACGCAAGGCCGAAAGTTCGCAACCACAAAGATCACGTATCCGAATTGGCTGGAGTGTCCATCTGGATGTTCTGGCAACAGAATTTCTTGACGACCATAGAGCATTGGCACCACCTGATCCCATCCCGAACTCAGCAGTGAAACGATGCATCGCCGATGGTAGTGTGGGGTTTCCCCATGTGAGAGTAGGTCATCGTCAAGATTCATTTCGCAAAACCCCTATCTGCGCGAGCAGGTAGGGGTTTTGTCTTT
>NZ_JBCGFQ010000097.1:0-5673 GCF_040984075.1 Pseudomonas sp. I2 | reverse complement strand
GGCTGACGCCGTCGGACTTCCCGCTGGCGGGCCTGAGCCAGGCGCAACTCGACGCACTGCCGGTGGCGGTGGCCGAGGTCGAAGACATCTACCCACTGTCGCCGATGCAGCAGGGCATGCTGTTCCACAGCCTGTCCGACGAAGGCGACGACCTGTACGTCAACCAGCTCAGCCTGCCGGTCGAGGGGCTCGAGCAAGAGCGCTTCCGCGCCGCCTGGCAGCATGTGATCGGCCGTCACGAGATCCTGCGTACCTCCTTCCACTGGGAAGGCGGCCAGAGCGCGCCGTTGCAGGTGGTGCACCGTCACGTCGACGTGGCGATGACCGTGCTCGACTGGCGGGCACGATCCTTTACCGCCGCCGACCTCGAGGCGGTCGCCCGCGCGCAGCGTGGCTTCGACCTCGGCCAGGTGCCGCTGCAACGCCTGTTGCTGGTGCGCACGGGCGACGCCGAGCACCAGCTGGTGTGGACCAGCCACCATATCCTCATGGACGGCTGGAGCAGTTCGCAGTTGTTCGGCGAGGTGCTGCAGCACTACGCCAGCGGTGAAGTGACCGGCGACAGCGGCCGCTACCGTGACTTCATCGCCTGGTTGCAGGAGCAGGATCAGGGGCGCCTGCAGGACTACTGGCAGGGCCGTCTGCGCCTGCTCGACGCGCCGACCCAACTGAGCCAGTCGATTCACCCGCGGCACACTGCCGACCTGCCGGGGCACGAGGCGCTGTACACCCGTTGGGACGCCCAGCGCACCGCCGCCTTGCAGCAGCACTGCCGGGCCCAGGGCATTACCGCCAACACCCTGATCCAGGGCGCCTGGCTGTTGCTGTTGCAGCGTTACACCGGACAGCGCAGCGTGGCCTTCGGCGCTACAGTGGCCGGTCGCCCCGAGAGCCTGGCCAACGCGCAGCACATGCTTGGCCTGTTCATCAACACCTTGCCGGTGATCCAGACCCTCGAGCCGACACAGCGCCTGGATCAGTGGCTGCAGCAACTGCAGGCCGACAACCTGGACCTGCGCGAGCACGCCCATGCGCCGCTGGCCGACATCCAGCGTTGGTCGGGGCAGGGTGGCCAGGCCCTGTTCGACAGCATCATCGTGTTCGAGAACTACCCCATCGACCAGCGCCTGGAACAGGCCCAGGGCGGCCTGCGCTTCGGCGCCTCGAGCAGCCACGACGTCACCAACTTCCCCATGGACCTGGCGGTAACCCTCGGCGAGACCCTGGCCATCGAGTACCTGTTCCTGCGCAGCCACTTCACGCCCGAGGCCGTGCAGGGCATTCGCGCACTGATGGAGACCTTGCTGCAGTCGATGATCGACAGCCCTGTCGAATACATCGGCAACCTGCAACGGCTCAGCCCGGTGCAGTATCAGGCGCTCGACGCCTGGGGCGCGGTGCCGGCGCAGGCCGGCGAGCGGGTGATGCTGGCGCAGCTGATCGCTCGCCAGGCGGCCGCGCGGCCCGAGGCCATCGCCGCCGAGTGTGCCGGCCAGAGCCTCAGCTACGCGGCGCTGGAGGCCCGTTCCGACGTGCTGGCGCGGCAACTGCTCGCCCGTGGTGCCGGCCCGGAGGTACTGGTGGGCGTAGCCCTGGAACGCTCGGTGGACATGCTGGTGGCCCTGTTGGCGGTGCTCAAGAGCGGTGCGGCTTATGTGCCGCTGGACCTGGACTACCCGGCCGAGCGCCTGGCCTTCATGATCCAGGACTCCGGCATGCGCCAACTGATCGGTCGTGCCGACCTGGGGCAGCGCCTGGCCCTGCCCGAGGGCCTGGAACCGCTCGACCCGGCGACCCTGGCGTGCGAAGCCGGTACGCCGGCCAGCGTGTTCCCGGTGCCGGGCGAGCACAGCCTGGCCTACTTGATCTACACCTCTGGCTCGACCGGTGTGCCCAAGGGCGTGGCGGTCAGCCATGGACCTTTGAGCATGCATTGCCAGGCCATCGCCGAGCTCTACGAGATGGAGGCCGGCACCCGAGAGCTGCACTTCATGTCGTTCGCCTTCGACGGCGCCCACGAGCGCTGGCTAACCACGCTGGCGGTGGGCGGTACGCTGATCCTGCGCGACAACGAACTGTGGACGCCCCAGCAGACCTGCGAGGCGCTGAGTCGGGGCCGGGTCGACATCGCCTGCTTCCCGCCCGCCTACCTGAAGCAGGTGGCCGAATATGTGCAGCGCAGCGGTGTCGAGCCGCCCCCGGTGCGTATCTATTGCCTGGGCGGCGACGCGGTGCCGGAGCAGACCTTGGCCGAGGTGCGCGAGGTGCTGCGGCCACGCTACATCACCAATGGCTATGGTCCGACTGAAACGGTAGTCACGCCGATGCTCTGGAAGGCCTCGGCCGAAGAGCCCTGCGGCGCGGCCTACGCACCCATCGGCCGGGTCGTGGGGCAGCGCTCGCTACGGGTGCTGGACGATGACCTCAACCCATTGCCGGTCGGTTTCGCCGGGCAGCTGTTCATCGGTGGCCATGGCGTGGCTCGCGGCTATCACCAGCGGCCATCGATCACTGCCGAGCGGTTCGTGCCGGACCCATTCGGTGAGCCTGGTGCGCGTTTCTACCGTTCCGGGGACCTGGTGCGCCTGCGTCAAAGCGGGATACTGGACTACGTCGGGCGTCTGGATCACCAGGTGAAGGTGCGGGGCTTTCGCATCGAGCTGGGCGAGATCGAAGCCAGCCTGCGCCAGCAACCGGGTGTCGGCGATGCCGTGGTGATCGCTCGCGACGGCGTCTCCGGCAAGCAGTTGATCGGCTACGTTGCGGCCACCGCCGAGGTTCGCGGCGATCAGCTCAAGGCCGCCCTGGCCGAGACGCTGCCGGCCTACATGGTGCCGTTGCAGGTGATCTGCCTGGAGCGCCTGCCGGTCTCGCCCAATGGCAAGCTCGACCGCAAGGCCCTGCCGGAGCCCACCTTCGACCTGGCCAGTCATGTGCCCCCGCGCTGCGAGGAGGAACAATGGATGGCGCAGATCTGGGCCGAGGTGCTGCAGGTCGAGCAGGTGGGGATCGCCGATAACTTCTTCGAGCTGGGTGGCGATTCGATCCTCAGCCTGCAGGTGATTTCGCGGGTGCGCAACCATGCGCAACTGAAACTGGAGCTCAAGCTGCGCGACCTGATGCGTTGCCAGACCATCGCCAACCTGTTCGACCAGCAGGGCGTGTCGCGGGTCAGCGGCGAGCAGCAGGCCGTGGTGGTGGAGGGCGCCTTCCCGCTGATCCCGATCCAGGAGTGGTTCTTCACCGCGCAGACCCATGCGCCGGAACACTTCAACCAGGCGTTGATCCTCCGTGCCAACCAGCCACTGGATGCGCGGGCGCTGGAGCGCACGCTGACCTGCATGCTCGGCCAGCACGATGCCTTGCGCCTGCGTTTCACCCACGAGCAGGGGCGCTGGATCCAGCGTTACCAGCCGTTGCAGGAGTGCCTGCAGCGCCTGGGCGACGACCCGCTGCTGTGGGTGCGCGAGGTGGCCGACGAAGAGGCGCTGGAGGACCTGGCCAATGAGCTGCAACGCAGCCTGGACCTGGCCCAGGGGCCACTGATGCGCGGCTTGCTGGCGACCCTGGGCAATGGCCAGGTACGCCTGCTGCTGGTGATCCACCACCTGGTGATCGACGGTGTGTCCTGGCGTGTGCTGCTGCAGGACTTGCAGGAGGCCTACCAGGCTTTCCTCGCCGAACGGGAGCCGCAGCTGCCGCTGCGCACCAGCAGCTTCGGCGAATGGGCCGCTGGCCTGGCCGGCCATGCGGTGACCCTGCGCGAGCGTGAGCTCGACTACTGGGTGGCGCAGCTCGACCGGCAGGACGGGCCGCTGCGCTGTGACAACCCACGTGGCGGCAATCTCATGTGCCACCGCGAAGAGGCCGCGTTCAGCCTGGATGCGCAACGGACCGCACAGTTGCTCAAGGAGGCGCCCGCGGCCTACCAGACGCAGATCAACGACCTGCTGCTGACTGCGCTGAGCCGGGCCCTGTGCCAATGGGACGACAGTGCGTCGGCGCTGGTGCTGCTGGAAGGCCATGGCCGCGAGGATCTGTTCGAGCAACTGGACCTGAGCCGTACCCTGGGCTGGTTCACCAGCATGTATCCGGTACGCCTGAGCCCGGTGTCCGAGCCCGGGGCGTCGATCGTGGCGATTCGCGAGCAGTTGGCCCAGGTGCCGGACAAGGGCATCGGCTACGGCGTGCTGCGCCACATGGACGAACCGTGGGTGCGCGCGCGCCTGGCCGACCTGCCGCAGGCGCAGGTCACCTTCAACTACCTGGGGCAGCTCGACCAGAGCTTCGATGCCGAGCAGGCGCTGTTCCTGCCCGCGCCGGAGAGCGTTGGCGACAGCTTCTCGCAGCAGGCGAGCCTGGCCAACTGGCTCGAAGTGGTAGGCCAGGTGTTCGACGGCAAGCTGTCGTTCCGCTGCATCTACAGCAACCGACGCTTCCGCCAGGGCACCATCACGGCCTTCATGGAACAGTTCCAGGCCGAGTTGGTGCTGTTGATCGAGCACTGCCTGCAGGTCCAGGCCAACTGAATTTTCCTTCTTCTGACAGGCCGGATGCGGGTGCGTCCGGCCCAGGAACCGAGTCATGTCACTGAATCCTGAAATTGCCGAATTCCTCGACCTGGTCGACGCCAGCCCTGGCGATGGCCAGTCCATGGCCTTCCACCGCTCGACCCCCGCTCAGGCGCGCGACGCCTTCGAGCAGGCCTCCGTGCGCATGCGTTGGGAAGCGCCACAGGTGCACAGCGAGGACCTGCATTGCCAGGCTCGCGATGGCGCCACCCTGACGCTGCGTCTTTACCGGCCCTGCGCGCCTGCCGAGCAACCACTGCCGGTGCTGCTGTACCTGCACGGCGGTGGGTTCGTGGTGGGCAGCATCGCCTCGCACGATGGTGTCTGTCGCGAGTTCTGCGCGCGCACCCCCTGCGCGGTGCTGACCGTCGATTACCGGCGCGCCCCGGAGCAACGCTTTCCGGTGGCGCTGGATGACTGCGCCGATGCCTTGGCGTGGCTGGCACACAACGCGCGCGAGTGGGGGCTGGATGCCAGCCGGGTGGCCGTGGGCGGCGACAGTGTCGGCGCGACCCTGGCCAGCGTGCTGGCGATCGACGCCGCCCACCTGGGTGGGCCTGTCCAGCCACGGCTGCAATTGCTTTGCTATCCAGTGGCCGATGCCTCGAAGAGCTGGGAGTCGCGTACGCTGTTCGCCGAGGGCTACCTGCTGGAAAGCGCCACCCTGGAGTGGTTCTACGATCACTATGCGCGCCAGGCCGAGGACCGCTCGAACTGGCGTTTCTCGCCGCTGCTGGCCACCGGCTTGCAGGGCGTGGCGCCGGCATACATCGGCCTGGCAGGCTTCGATCCACTGCTAGATGAAGGGCAGGCCTATGCGCGTCACCTGCGCGAGCAGGGGGTGACGGTCAGCAGCGAAGTGTTCGAGGGGTTGGTGCACGACTTCCTGCGCATGCGCCTGGTCACGGCCGAGATCGACACGGTGTATGCGAGGTTGGCGCAGGTGCTGCGTGACGCCTTGAACTGATGTTTTGCACTGGATATCGAGGGCCGCTATGCGGCCCTTTTGCGTTGCCCCACGGGCAAGCCCGCTCGTGCAGATGAGCACATGGCTTGAGAGTGACGGGGGTTCTGTGGGGGCGGGCTTGCCCGCGAATGGGGG
>NZ_JBCGFQ010000096.1:0-5957 GCF_040984075.1 Pseudomonas sp. I2 | reverse complement strand
CGATCAGCGAGCAGCGGCTGTCGATCTCACCGCAGGGTAGGGTGCGGTATCAGCTCAAGACGCCGTGGCGAAATGGGACCACGCATGTCGAATGGGATGCGGTGGACTTCATCGCCAAGCTGGCGGCGCTGGTCCCGCCACCGCGCGCCCACCTGACCCGCTTCCACGGGGTGTTTGCCCCGAACGCCGCCCTGCGCGCACAGTTGACGCCATCGGGGCGCGGCAGGCGGCATGACGCCGCTGTGGAGCCGGCGGACGCAAGCGCGAACGACGCGCCGCGCAGCCCCGAGGAGAAGCGCCGTTCGATGAGCTGGGCGCAACGCCTCAAGCGGGTCTTTTCCATCGACGTCACCGCCTGCGTCCACTGCGGTGGCACCGTGCGGATCGTCGCCAGCATCGAGGAACCTGCCGCCATCCGCGCCATCCTCGCCCACTTCGAGAAGCACGGCGCGCTGGAGCAAGCGCACTACCGGCCCGCAGCGCGCGCGCCGCCGCCGGCCGCGTGACGAGGTGCCGGCCACACAGCCGGCAGCCAAGCCAGAGTCCGATCCGATGCGGCCACGACCCCGCAGGGCTGCGCTCGGCCCTGTGCCGGGATTCGGTGAGAAATGGCTACGCACTGAGCCGCTGCGTGGCCCCGCGATGTCGAAAACCCACGCATGAACCCCCGATCTGTGCCCGATCTGTGCCCAAAGCGGCGCTTGCGCGGCCGCTTCCTACCCGCCAGACTCGCCAAAAAGGGCGGTTGAACTTCCTATACCCGGTTCGGTGTCGTGGCAGTTAGGGCGGCAGCGGGGGTTGGGGCTATAGGAGCCAACGATACCGCATTGCAACGCAACAACTAATTCGATAAGATCTGCTATTCAATTTCGTAATCGTGGAGCCATCAGCATGGGAAATTCCAAGTCAGCAGACAAGTAAGCCGCAACATCAGAATTGTTGTTGCGGCGCTCTGTAAGACCAATCCCATCTGATTGCTGACGAGCAGACGCTGCCCGGTATCCTTAATCGAGCGGTTGATTCGTCATGACCACCACACGCCCCGCGTGGGCCTATACGCTGCCGGCAGCCTTGCTGCTTATGGCTCCCTTCGACATCCTCGCCTCGCTGGCGATGGATATTTATCTTCCAGTCGTTCCGGCGATGCCGGGCGTCCTGAACACGACTCCATCCATAATCCAACTCACGTTGAGCCTCTACATGGTGATGCTCGGTGTGGGCCAAGTGATCTTTGGGCCACTCTCCGATCGCGTCGGGCGACGGCCGATCCTGCTTGTAGGCGCAACGGCTTTCGTTGCTGCGTCTCTGGGAGCGGCTTGTTCTTCAACTGCATTAGCCTTTGTTGCGTTTCGTCTGGTTCAGGCTGTTGGAGCATCGGCCATGCTGGTGGCCACCTTCGCGACCGTGCGCGACGTATATGCCAATCGTCCCGAAGGTGCCGTCATCTACGGCCTTTTCAGTTCGATGCTGGCGTTCGTGCCTGCGCTCGGCCCTATAGCCGGTGCGCTGATCGGCGAGTTTTGGGGATGGCAGGCGATCTTCATCACACTGGCTGCACTGGCTTCGCTCGCACTCTTAAACGCCAGTTTCAGGTGGCATGAAACCCGACCGTTGGATCAGGCCAGAACGCAACGATCTGTTTTGCCGATCTTCGCGAGTCCGGCCTTTTGGGTTTACACGGTCGGATTTAGTGCCGGCATGGGCACATTCTTCGTTTTCTTCTCGACAGCCCCCCGTGTTCTCATAGGCCAAGCCGGCTATTCCGAGATCGGATTTAGCTTGGCCTTCGCGACTGTCGCGCTGGTCATGGTCACGACAACCCGCTTCGCAAAGTCCTTCGTTGCCAAATGGGGTATCGCGGGATGCGTAGCGCGCGGGATGGCGTTGCTCGTTTCCGGCGCGATCCTGTTGGGGATCGGCCAACTTTTCGGATCGCCGTCATTTTTCAGCTTCATCCTGCCGATGTGGGTTGTCGCGGTCGGCATTGTCTTCACGGTGTCCGTTACCGCCAACGGCGCACTTGCGCAGTTCGACGACATCGCTGGATCAGCGGTTGCGTTCTACTTCTGCATCCAAAGCCTGATAGTCAGTATCGTCGGGACATTGGCGGTGACGCTGTTAAACGGCGATACAGCGTGGCCCGTGATTTGTTACGCCACGGCAATGGCAGTGCTGGTGTCGTTGGGGCTGGCGCTCCTTCGATCCCGTGATGCTGCCACCGAGAAGTCGCCAGTCGTCTAGCCGACGACTGGAAGCAAGCCCGCTCCGATGCGGCGCAATAATCTTCGAAACCTCGTGAATGGCGGTATCCTGTCTGGCAAGATACCGCTCATTTCCCTTGTCCCGTGGCGGCCGGTCATCGACCGCCAGCTCGGCCGTGAGGTCATGGGCATCGTGCAAAGCGGATCGGTGTCGTGGCAGTTGGGGCGGCAAAGGGGCATAAGCCTCTAATCTGTTGTAGATGAACGCAGCCGCTCGAAACCAGCGATGAGGCTGTCGAGTCCGAAGTTGAACGCAGCATCCATGCCGTCTGTTTCCAACTCGTGAAACAGATCGTGCAGGAAGGACGACGGTGCTTGCTCGGACACATCTGGCCTGTCCGGAACTCTCTCATCGGCATCAGATGCCTGCTGCTCGAGAACGGAACCGACCACATAGTGACTGACCGCCCGGAGCGCCCAAACGGCGCGCTTCGGACAAAAGCCCTCCGCGCAGAGAAAGCGTATTTGCGTCTCGGCGGTGCCAAAATTCGGTTCTGTCGGTCGAGTGCCGGCATGGATACGCGCGCCGTCGCGATAAGAGAGCAACGCCGTTCTGAAGCTCAGGGCATTCTCTTTCAGGAACACCCGCCAGTCCTCATTCTCTTCGGGTAGCGAGCGGGTATGGCGTTCCGCCAGCATCGCCTCGGCGAGCGCATCAAGCAGCGCTCGCTTGTTCTGGAAATGCCAGTAAAGCGCAGGCTGCTGAACCTTGAGGCGTTCAGCGAGCTTCCGCGTCGTCAGGCTGTCCATGCCAACCTCGTTCAACAGCTCTAGCGCCGCCGCGATCACGGTGCCCTTGTCCAGTTTGGTCATTCACGTTCCTTCGCCAGTGCTTGACAATTTATCACCGATAAGTTCTATTTCCATCTCCTTATCGTTGATAAAGTCGCTCCATTGAGCGGCGCTGGAGTTTCAGGTGCGCAGCTCTGCCATCATTGCCCTGCTGATCGTGGGTCTTGACGCCATGGGTCTCGGCCTCATCATGCCCGTCCTTCCGACGCTTCTGCGTGAGCTTGTGCCAGCAGAGCAGGTCGCTGGACACTATGGTGCCTTGCTGTCGCTCTATGCATTGATGCAGGTCGTCTTCGCGCCCATGCTTGGACAGCTTTCGGATTCTTACGGTCGGCGTCCGGTACTTCTGGCTTCTCTTGCAGGAGCCGCAGTCGATTACACGATTATGGCATCAGCGCCGGTCTTATGGGTGCTCTATATCGGCCGACTCGTGTCCGGCGTCACGGGCGCAACCGGAGCTGTAGCAGTCTCAACCATTGCCGATTCGACGGGGGAAGGTTCTCGCGCACGCTGGTTCGGCTACATGGGGGCCTGTTATGGGGCGGGCATGATTGCCGGGCCAGCACTTGGTGGCATGCTCGGTGGTATCTCTGCTCATGCCCCGTTTATCGCCGCCGCCCTTCTCAACGGGTTCGCGTTCCTGCTTGCCTGCATTTTCCTCAAGGAGACTCATCACAGCCATGGCGGGACCGGAAAGCCGGTTCGCATCAAACCATTCGTTCTGTTACGGCTGGATGATGCATTGCGCGGGCTAGGTGCGCTTTTCGCAGTTTTCTTCATTATTCAACTGATCGGCCAAGTGCCTGCAGCCCTATGGGTCATATATGGCGAGGACCGTTTTCAGTGGAACACCGCGACCGTTGGTTTGTCGCTCGCGGCGTTTGGGGCAACACATGCGATCTTCCAAGCGTTTGTTACCGGCCCGCTTTCAAGCCGGCTTGGAGAGCGGCGCACGCTGCTGTTTGGCATGGCTGCGGATGCGACTGGCTTCGTTCTTCTGGCTTTTGCCACGCAGGGATGGATGGTGTTCCCGATTCTGTTGCTGCTTGCCGCCGGGGGTGTTGGCATGCCGGCCTTGCAGGCAATGCTCTCAAACAATGTCAGCAGTAACAAGCAAGGGGCTTTGCAAGGAACGCTAACGAGCCTCACCAATCTAAGCTCTATCGCAGGACCGCTTGGCTTCACAGCACTCTATTCTGCCACCGCCGGGGCATGGAACGGTTGGGTTTGGATTGTCGGCGCGATCCTCTATTTAATATGTCTGCCAATACTACGCAGACCATTCGCAACTTCATTGTGATTTAGTCATGGCGATTTGGCATGCGTAGACTTAGGAGAAATGACGGATTAAATCTGTTGAGCAATCATCTCCTTTCGGGGCGAGTGCCAATGATGACCTTAGTTCACACTCTCGCTGTCGCCGAATATCTCAACTTCCGTCACGCCGCCAACGCGCTCGGCGTTGCACAGTCCAGCGTCAGCGCCCGCGTGAAGGCACTGGAAGAAGACCTCGGCATCCTCTTGTTCGAGCGTCATGCGCGCGGCGTTCGGCTGACCGAGGCCGGACGCCATTTCGTCGAGCGGATAGCCGTAGGTATTGACCAACTCGACCATGCGGTGAAAACCGCCGGCATGGCGGCAGCCGGAGAAAGCGGCCGGCTTCGTATCGGTATCCATGCCCTGATTCCGCATAGCTTCCTCGCAAAGCTGATCGGCCAATACCGCAAGGATTACCCCGATGTTGAAGTCGAGATCGCCGAAGGCCCGGCCCGTGAAGCGGTGGTGCAGCTTCGCGCCGGCAGGTTGGACGTGGCGTTCGTCGCGGGCACGCCCCAACCACCCGACTGCCATTCCCGTCGCACATGGACCGAACCGCTCTTGGCGGTGCTACCGGAACGGCATCCGCTCGCCAAGCGGTCAGCCGTCACATGGCCCGATTTGGCAGGCGAGACGTTCCTTGTCCGGCATGGCGGCACTGGACCGCAGGTTCATAGCCATATCGTGCTACGCCATGCCGAGCGCTGGCCTGCGCCGTCGATCCTGCGCTTCGACGTGGGGCGTGGCACCCTTTTGTCTTTGGTCGGACAGGGCTTTGGCATCACCATCGTCGGCGCGGCCACGGCGCTGTTGCCGACAAACGGCATTGTCTTTTTGCCCTTCACCGACGAGCCGGAGCCGGTCGCCTTCTCGGCTGTCTGGTCGCCGTCCAATCGCAGCGCGGCGCTTCGCAACCTGCTCAGCCTCGCCAACGACATGGGCCGGAAGGTCTGCACGGACTACCGTTCGATACTACCACGGATAGCGAAGGCGTGAGCGACAAGTCCACCGGCACCGTACAATTATCCAGCAGCCAGTTCGCTGTGGTTGAAAAGAGCCATAAATGCACCCTTGTCCCGTGGCGGCCGGTCATCAACCGCCAGCTCAGCAGCGAGGTCTGCGCGGGCAGATAGGACCGGCGCACCGACACGTTGGGAAGGGTAATCTGCTCGCAGCGCAGCTCGCAATAGGTCCCCTCGATTGGGTGGAGGAAGTAGATGCGTGAGGCGTCGTAGGGGTTTCGGCGGACGACGAACTTGCGTTGCTCTCCAGCGTCCAGGAACGGCCGCAACACCTCGTCCCAGTATTCGATATTGTCCCAGCGCATGCCGTAGCGCTCGATCGTCCGGTCTTCGATGTCGGCGAAGTCGAGATAGAGCTTCTGCTTGTCAGCGATGATCGGCGGGAGGCCGGCGCCTGCACGCTTCTCGGTGCCATAGATGCCGCGCTCCCAGGCCAGATCCGGGCGCTGCTTGGTCGTGCTGTGCGGCCGGACGTGATACTGGCCGCAGATGAACTCGAGCATCCAGACCTCTAGCTCATCGAGGGTCATCTCGGCCGCCTCGTTCGGATTGCGGGTCTTGACCT
>NZ_JBCGFQ010000095.1:0-6072 GCF_040984075.1 Pseudomonas sp. I2 | reverse complement strand
AGATGTGTTTACGTGACTGCTGGTCGGGACCTTCTTCTAGGCAGGAGAACTTGGGGCCGCGTTGCGGCCCCGGGGTCCCTCACCGATACCCCTGCCCAACCAGCCATCCCCTTACCATCGCCCGCTGCTGCACGGTCAATGGCTCCAGCAGCGCATCCAACGGCCCACCCACCTGCACCTGGCGCACCAGCGGCGCCAGCTCGATGCCCTGCAGGTGCCAGATCCCCAGTGGCTGGTCCTGGGTAACCACCACCTCGGCCTCGTCCACCCACCCTTCGCGCAGCACCGGCCGACGCTCCACCCGCACGGCCTGCCAATCGGCCTCGGCGTGCACCGGACGATCATCCGGCCAGGCACGCCGCCGGGCCCAGAACGCATGCTCGCCGCGGGCCTGCTCCTGGGCATAGAAATCCCGCCCGATCCGGGCGAAACGCAGGAACAACTGCTCGATACGCTCCTGGTGAAAACGCCGCGCCAAGGCCTCCCGCCGTGGCTCGCGCAACAGCGTGTTGATCACCGCTGGAGCCTGCAGCGCCGAGGACAGCGACTGGAAAATCCCATTCCCCGACAGGGGGTCCACGGCCATGGCCGCATCTCCCACGCGCAACCAGTCGCCACCGCTGCACTCGCCCGCCAGGATCGCCGTGCTGCTGCGCGCATGCACGGCAGCTGGCAACAGCGCGCGCTCGTCGAAGAACCCGGCCACCAGTGCCGAGCGCCGGCGCCGTTCGGCGCAGTACGCGGGCAGTGCCGCCTTGCCCGGCAACTGCGCCGCACCGGCATCCAGGGTGATCTGCCAGTAGCAGCGACCATCGGCCAGGCGCGCCATCCATGCCCAGCCATCGTCCAGGCTCTCGACCGCCGAGGCCGGCGTGCCTGGCGTGGACTGCCAGAGGTTGAGCAGGCTGACGGCCTCCGGGCCACGCAGCCGGTCGGCGGCCAGCGGTGCCTGGCGGCCACGGGCCTCGACCAGGAAATCGGCCTGCAACAGGCGGCCGTCGTCCAGCCGCACCTGGTGGCCGTCCTCGCGCATGACCTCGCGTACCCGGCCTTCGATCAGCCTCACCCCGGCCTGCAGCAAGTCATCGCGCAGGGCCTGGTCGAAGCGCTGGCGGTCGAGCAGGAACTCCTGGTTCAGTTGCAGGTGCTCGCCGTTCCAGCGTACCTGTCGCGTCGCCGCTATCGCCGCCTCGGCCAGCCCGCCGGCAAGCCCGGCATGGCGCAGCCCTTCGAGCACCCGCTGGGACACGCCCTCCACCGCGGAGAAACGACGCCAGTCGCAGACCACCGTGACCGGGTAACCCAACCGGCGCAAGCCAATGGCGGTGGCCGCACCAGCAGGGCCGGCGCCCAGCACCAGGATCCGCGCTTCAGCCATCGCGGCCACCTCGCCGCTCCGGGCCGATGAAGCAAGCGCCCGCCCGCAGCCGCTCCACGACCTGCTGGCGGTCCAGGCCGGGGCACTCGCGCAGCCAGGCAGCGACCTGCCCACTCACCGCCGCGCAAGCCAGGCTCGCCCCGGCCAGCCCTCGGCCGCCGACATAGCCACCGACATCCGCCTGGGCACTGCCCAGCCACGACCATTGCCCTGGCGCGCAACGGGCATCGCCGGTGATGCGCAGCACGCCCGGGTAGCTCGCCGGGTACACCGGCCCGCCACGCGCCGGGCTGGAGGCGCACAACAGCGCACCGGTCGCCAGGGCTTCGTCGCAGGCCTGGCGCAGCACGGGCCGGTCCTGGTGCAAGCCCAGGCTGAGATTGATCACGCTTGCGCCCTGCTCCACCAACCACAGCAACGCCGCGGCCACCTGCAGGGCACTGGTGCTCCACTGCTGACCGAATACCTGGGCCAGCAGCACCGGCATGTCGCCGGCTTGCGTCTGCAAGCAGCCCAGCACGGCACTGCCATGCCCCAGTTGGTCGGGCAGCGCTGGGCCTTCGCGCAGCACGCCGTCGTCGAGCCAGAAGCGCCGCGCCGCACGCAGCGCCAGGGCCTGCCCGGGCGAACAGCCGCTGTCGATCATGCCGATGCAGGCTTGGCCGGTCATTTGTCGGCCATCGCCTGGGGCAGCACGCGCAACTGGCCATCGCCCAGGTGCAGGTGCAGGTCGGCGTCGGCCAGGGTCGAGGCACGGTGGCTGATGAGGATACGCGTGCGCCCGGCGAACAGCTGGTCGATGGCGGCGATCACCTCACGCTCGGTGGCTTCGTCCACCGCCGAGGTGGCTTCGTCGAGCACCAGGATCGCCGGATCCTGCAACAGCGCCCGGGCGATGGCGATGCGTTGCTTCTGGCCACCGGAAAGCTGCTGGCCACGTTCGCCCAGCAGGCCATCCAGGCCCAGCGGCAGGCTGTCCACCAGGCTGTCCAGGCGGGTCAGGCGCACCACCCGCTCCAGTTCCGCGCGGCTGGCCTGTGGGCTGCTGTAGGCCAAGTTCTGCGCCAGGGTACCGCGAAACAGGACGATGTCCTGGCTGACCACGGCGATACGCCGGCGCAGGGCGGCCAGGTCCAGTTCGCGCAGGTCGGCGCCGTCGAGCAGGATACGCCCGGCGTCCGGGTCGTAGAAGCGTTGCAGCAGGTCGATCAAGGTCGACTTGCCCACCCCCGAGGCGCCGCTGATGGCGACCTTGAGGCCACCGGGGATGCGTACCTGCACGCCGCGCAGTACCGCGCCCTGGCGCCCGGCATGGGCGAAGTCCACGGCCTCCAGGCGCAGTTCGCCCGGCCCCTCCGGCATCGGCCGCGGCGCCTGCGCCTCGCATACCGCCAGGGGCTCCTGCTTGAGCTCCATCACCCGCCCCAGGCTGACCGCCATGCGCTGCACCGCCACGTACAGCCCCAGCAGGCTCTGCACCGGCCCGACGGCCATGCCCAGGTAAGTGGAAAAGGCGATCAGCGCGCCCAACTGCCAGGTGCCCTGGATCACCCACCAGCCGCCAACCAGGAAAGCGCAGGCACGGCACAGGGAGGTCAGCGTGCCCGGCACGGCCTGGGTGAAGAATTCGGTGACCTGCACCTTGAGCAATTGCCCCATGTAGCCCTGGCCCAGTTGCTCCAGGCGCCCAGCCTCGCGCCGTTGCTGGCCGGCGGCCTGGATGAACTTCATCGCCGGCAGCGTCTCGACCAGGAACGACGACACGTCCGCCGAACGCTCGCGCAGGCTGCGCACCTCGCGCTCGACCTTGCGCCGCATCCAGCGCAGCCACAGCACCTCGATGGGGATCAACAGCGCCAGCAGCAGCGACAACTGCCAGGACAGCATCAGCATCAGGCCCACGGCGCCGAGCAGGCCGATCACGCTGGAGACCGCCGAGAACAGTGAATCCACGGCAAAACGCTGAATCTCGGCGACATCGCCATCGAGCCGTGACAGGATGTCGCCGGTACGCCGCCGGCCATAGAACGACGGCGACAGCTGCTGCAGGTGGCGATAGAGGTCATCACGCAGGGCGAACAGGATGCGCCCGGACAAGCGGGTGTGCAGGTAGCGGTTGACGCCCGCCAGCACGGTGCCGAGCAACCCGGCGCCGATCATCAGCGCCGCCATGTGCCAGAGGGTCTGGTAGTCCCGTGCCAGCAGGCCCTCGTCGATCAGGGTCTTGACCAGCCACGGCTGGGCCAGGGCCAGCAGCGAGGCGGACAGCGACAACCCCAGCAGCACGGCGATGGCCTGCCGCTGCGGGCGTACGAAGCCATACAGCCAGGCCAGGGCCTGGCGCATCAGCACGGGGTCGCTGGACTCCACCAGCCGCGCGAACAGGCCACCCATGGCTCAGCCGCGCAACTGCTTGAGCTTGCGGTACAGCGTCGCCCGGCTGATGCCCAGCGCCTCGGCGGCGGCCGAGACATTCCCCTGGTGGCGCGCCAGGGCGCCGCGGATCAGTTCCAGTTCGTTCTCGCGCAGGCTGCCGGAGGGCGCCGCGCCGCTGGCCAACTCGTCCAGCAGGCAGTCGGTAAGATGATCCAGGCCCAGCACCTGCTCACCGTCCTCACGCATGGCCAGGGCGGTGCGCAGCACCATCTCCAGCTGGCGGATGTTGCCCGGCCAGTCGAAGCCATCGAGCAGCTCGGCCAGGGCTGGGTCGAGGGTCACGCCCTTGGCGCCGAACTTGTCCAGCAGGCCCTCGATGATGCCTGCCAGGTCGTCGCGCTCGCGCAGCGCCGGCAAGCGCAGGGACACGCCGTTGACCCGGTAGTACAGGTCTTCGCGAAACGCCTGTTCGGCCACCTGGCGCTTGAGGTCGCGGTGGGTCGCGCAGATCAGCGCCACATCGATCGCCTGCTCGTCGGCAGCCCCCAGCGGCGCCACCCGGCGCTCCTGCAGTACCCGCAGCAGGCGGGCCTGCAGGGCCAGGGGCATGTCGCCGATCTCGTCGAGGAACAGGGTACCGCCATGGGCCTGCATCAGGCGCCCGACCATGCCGCCCCGGCGCGAGCCGGTGAAGGCGCCTTCGCGGTAACCGAACAGCTCCGACTCGATCAGGCCTTCGGGGATGGCCGCGCAGTTGACCGCGACGAAGGCTTTGTCGGCACGCGGGCTGGCCTGGTGCAAGGCACGGGCGACCACCTCCTTGCCGGTCCCGGTCTCGCCCAGCAGCAGCACCGGCAGGCCATTGGCCAGCCCCTGGCGGGCCATACGCAGCCCACGGGCCAGGCGCGCATCGCCGCCGGCCAGGGCCTGCAGTGCCGGCGACTTCGCCGAGGCGGCCGGCTTGCCGACGCCCGCTGCGCCATTGAGGTTGCCATGGCGCGGCAGTTGCAGGACCCGGAAGAAGAACTCGCCCTTGGCGGTCTGCACGCTGCTCACCCCGCCCTGCCACAGGCGGGCGATGAAGGCCGACGAGCGCTCGCCGAGCAGGTCGCTGCTGCGCCGCCCGAG
Source organism: Pseudomonas sp. I2 (assembly GCF_040984075.1). Classification (NCBI taxonomy): domain Bacteria; kingdom Pseudomonadati; phylum Pseudomonadota; class Gammaproteobacteria; order Pseudomonadales; family Pseudomonadaceae; genus Pseudomonas; species Pseudomonas sp. I2. Next base: position 1,190 of record NZ_JBCGFQ010000095.1, on the reverse strand, counting down.
CAGCGCCTGGCGCGGCACCTGCAGCAACTGGCAGGCGTTGTCGTTGGCCGCCAGCACCTCGCCATCCAGGCTCAGGGCCAACAGCCCCTGCCAGGCGCTGGCCAGGTACTGGGGCCGGCTGTGGAAGGCCAGCACCCACTGCTCGGGGTGGCACAGGCCGAACAGCCGGCCTTCGATATTGCCGGCCGCCAGCATGAGGGTGCAGAGGCTGTCCTGGGGCTGGGTCATCACCCCCTCGCGGGTGATGTCCAGCACACCGATCACCTCCCCGCGCGGGTCGCGCAGGGGCACCGAGGTGCAGGAGAACGGGCTGAGCCGGTCGAGGTAGTGCTCGCCACAGTTGATCAGGGTCGGCCGCCCTTCGACCACCGCCGTGCCGATGGCGTTGGTGCCACGCAGCGACTCGCTCCAGCAACTGCCCGGGTGCAGGTCGCGCAGACCATCGCGGTTGAGCACGTGCTTCTGCCCTTCGATGGCCAGGACGTTGGCCTGGGCGTCGCCGAGGATGACGATGCCGCTCTTGCCCTGGCGCTTGACCAGGTAGTCCAGCTCCGGGGTGACGGCATCGATCAGCAGCCGGTTGTGCTCCAGCAAGGCGCGCAGGTCATGGCCGTGGCGCATGCCCAAGCCCACCTGCTCGCCTTGCAGGCAGTCCAGGCCATGGCCGAGACTACGGCGCCAGGAGGCATCGATCTCGTCGCGCAGCATCCCGGAGGGCAGTTCGCCTTCGTTGGCCAGCTTGAGCCGGGCCTGGCGGGATTCGTGCAAGGGGTTGCGGGCGTTTGTTATGGGTATGTGTCGCGCCATCGTTCACTCCAGCGGTGCCTCCGCGAGCGGGGCAACGGGCTTCGGGACTTGTTGCAGTGTGCTTCAGAATCCGCGAGCCGTCATCAGGCTGGGGTGGAGGGTGGCACAAAGCTTACGTTTACGTAAAGGCAGGGGGAGATTCTGCCGCTGACATTGGGGCCGCTTCGCGCCCCATCGCCGACAAGCCGGCTGCCACGGACCAGCGGTGTTCACCCAGCATATGGGAGCCGGCTTGCCGGCGATGGGCTGCAAAGAACGAGCGGTCCCCCATAGTGTGAATCAGGCTTTCCCGCGAAAGAGCCCACCCGACCCACACCAAAAAAAGCCCCACATACCCCAAGCAGGGGGCCCCACACCCCACCCCCCCCCCCGCCCACCCAAAC
>NZ_JBCGFQ010000094.1:0-6167 GCF_040984075.1 Pseudomonas sp. I2 | reverse complement strand
AGCCAGGACAGCACGTCCCACCCACCATCCCCCAGCAGCGCGGCGAACAGCCCCACGGCGCCGAGCACGACGATCAGCGCCGGCCAGGCGAAGATCCGTCGGCTCGACTGCGACCTGTGGCTCATGCCTGCACCTCCCGAGCCTTGCGCTGCTTGCCCCACCACAGGTACAGACCGCTGCCGAGCACGACGATGGTCAGCACATCGAGCACTGCCCAGAGGATCTGCATCGGCCGCCCGCCGTAGTCGCCGAAGTGCAGTGGCTGCGACAGGCCCATGGCGTCCATGTACCAGGGGCGGTCGCCCACGGCGGTGACCTGCAGGGTTTGTGCATCGATCAGCACCGGGGTCAGCAGGTGCGAGGTCAGGTGCGTGGCGCCTTTCATGAACACGGCGTAGTGGTGCTCGCTGGAAAAGCGTGTGCCGGGGAAGGCGATGAAGTCCGGGTGCATGCCCGGGGCGGCCTCGGCGGCGATGTCCAGCAGGCGGTCGGCCGGGGCGCGCGCGGTGAGCGGTGGCGCATCGCGATAGGGGGCGACCATCGCTGCCAGGCTTTCGTTGCGCCAGGCGGCGATGACCAGGTCGGCACAGGCGCTGATCACCCCGGTAACGCCGACCACCAGGGCCCAGGTCAGGGTGACGATGCCGATCAGGTTGTGCAGGTCGAGCCAGCGCAGGCGCCGCGACTTGTCGTGGCGTACCGTGGCGAACGCCAGACGGCGCATGAACGGTGCGTAGAGCACGGTGCCGGAGACGATCGCCACGACGAACAGCACACCCATGAAGGCCAGCAGCAGCTTGCCCGGCAGGCCGGCGAACATGTCCACGTGCAGGCGCAGCATGGTCATCATGATGCCACCGTTGGCGGCCGGCATGGCCACCGCCTCGCCGGTGCGGGCATCGAGCATGAAGGTGTGCGAGGCGTTGGGCTCGGTGCCGGCGGTGGCCGCCATGATCGCCACCACGCCGTTGCGGTCGTCCTCGTCGTAGCCGAAGTACTGCATCACCTCGCCGGGGCGATGGGCCTCGGCCTTCAGGACCAGCTGTTGCAGGTCCAGGTGCGGGGTGTCTGCGGGCATTTCACGCAGTTCGGGGGCATCGCCCAGCAGGTGTTCCAGCTCATGGTGGAAGATCAGTGGCAGGCCGGTCAGCGCCAGTAACAGCAGGAACAAGGTGCAGACCAGGCTGCTCCAGGTATGGATCACGGACCAGCGGCGGATGGTTCGGCTTTTCATTTCATTTTGTTTCTCGACGTTCAAAAAACCAAAACCGTCCACAGGGGACGGCTTGGTGAGAGATCCTATGTCGTCACGTCATTACCATCTGTAGGTAGCACTGGCGACGACGCTGCGCTGGTCTCCGTAGTAGCAGTAGTAAGCATCGCAGGTAGAGATGTAGTCCTTGTCCAGCAGATTGGTGGCGTTGATCGCTATCGATGCGCCCTTGAGGCTGTTGTCCAGGCGCCCCAGATCGTAGTGCACAGATGCGTCGAACACAGTGTAGGCGTTGGCCTTGCCCAGGTAGGTATTGGCCTGGTCGCCATAGGTATTGCCGGTGTAGCGTGCACCGGCGCCGATACCGAATCCATCGAGCACGCCTGTGTGCCAGGTATAGTCGGTCCACAGCGAAGCTTGCTGGTTTGGCATCAGTTGCAAGCGGTTGCCTTTGTACAGGCCGTCTTGCACTTCGGATTTTGCTAGCGTGTAGGCCGCAATTACTTTCAGGTTCTCGGTGACGTCGGAAACGGCTTCAAGCTCCAGGCCACGGACTTTCACCTCGCCAGTTTGGCTGGTGACGGTCACATTGCCGACGTTGTTGGTGACCGAAACGTTTTTCTGGGTGAGGTCATACACTGCTGCCGACAGTAGGGTGTTGGAGCCCGGTGGCTGGTACTTGATGCCCAGCTCCCATTGTTTGCCTTCGGTCGGCTTGAACGACTCCGTTGCGGAGACACTGGCATTGCTGGCCGGCTGGAAAGACTCAGCATAGGAAAGGTACGGCACGAATCCCGAATCGAACACATAGCTGATTGCAGCGTTGCCACTGAACTTCTTGTCACGCTCAGTATTGGTGGCATCGCCTTGGTTGAAGAACTTGGTGCCGGTATGCACCCAGTCCTCACGGCCGCCCAACGTCAGACGCCAGTTGCCCAGCGCCATCTGATCCTGGACGTACAGGCCGGTCTGACGGGTTTTCTGGTCGTAGTCATAAAAGGCCGTGGAACGGTCCGGACGGGTGATCGGCAAGCCATATACTGGGTTGTTGACGTTGATGTCTGGCGCAGTGCCAAAGATGGCCAGGTAGTTGGTGTTGCTGCGTTGGTGATCCAGACCGATCAACAGGGTGTGGTTGATGGCACCTGTGGTGAAGTCAGCCTGGAAATTGTTGTCGACTGCGAATTGGCTGATGTCTTCATCGACATTAGTGGTGCCGCGACCGGTGTTACCTTCGTCGTCTACGACAAAACCAAATTCTGGAAGGTAGCTATTGACGGTAATCGTCTGGAACGCCAGGTCCGACTTGGTGTAACGCAGGTTCTGGCGGAACTGCCAGACATCGTTGATGCGGTGCTCGAAGGCGTAGCCCAGCGCATAGTAGGTGCGGTCATAGAACTCATAGTCCGGGTCACCCAGGTTCTTGTGGTGGGAGATCTTGCCGAACGGCATGTCGATCTTGGTGCCCTGGATGGGGCGGAACTGGCTGGTGACGCCTGTGTCGTCGCGGGTGAACTGGGTGAGGAAGGTCAGCGAGGTATCTTCGTCGATGTTCCAGGTCAGGCTCGGGGCGATGTTGTAACGCTTGTCGTCGATATGGTCGATCTGGGTGCCACCATCACGAATCACGCCACTGACGCTGTAGAGAAACTGGCCCTCGTCGTCGATCTTGCCGGTACTGGCGAAGTTGATCTGGCGATGATTGTCGCTGCCGTACTGCAGTTCGATTTCCTGAGCGCTTTCGGCCTGTGGACGGCGACTGACCATGTCCAGCAGGCCGCCTGGTGGCGTCTGGCCGTAGATGGAGGAGGCCGGCCCGCGCAGCAGTGCGAGGCGGTCCAGGTTCCAGGTTTCGGCTTTCGGGTTGGCGTATACGCCGCGGGGCAGCGGCAGCCCGTCGAGGAACTGGGTCGGCTCGAAGCCGCGCACGCGCATCCAGTCATAACGCTTATCGCTGCCGAAACTGGCGGACACGATCCCGGGCATGTAGCGCACGGCATCATCGAGACTGTGCACGCCACGGTCCTTCATTTGCTGACGGGTGGCGACGGAGATGGAGCGGGGCACTTCGACGATCGCGGTATCGGTCTTGGTGCCCGCGGCTGTGCGGTGGGCGACGTAGCCCTCTACTGGGCCCCAGGCGCTTTCGGTATCGCTGGCTGCATTCACGTTGGTTTCCGGCAACGCCAGGCTGCCTTCGGGCGTGGCCACCAGGCTGTAGCTGCCGACGCTGCTCTGTTGCAGTTGCAGGCCGGTGCCGCGCAGGGCGGCCTGCAGGGCGCCGAGGGCATCGTACTGGCCGTTGACCGGCGCTGACTGGCGGCCGCTGACCAGGGCCGGGTCGATGGCCAGGGCGATGCCGGCCTGGCTGGCGATCTGGTTCAGGGTGCTGGCCAGCGGCGCGCTGGGCAGGTCGTAGGCGTGCATGCCGGACTGTTCGGCGGCGTGTAGGGCAGGGCTGGCCAATGGGCTGGCCAGGGCGATGGCCAGGGCCATCAGGCTGGGGCGCAGGAATGAATCAACGGCACGGGACATGCAGCGGCTCCTCGACGGATAAGTGCTAACTGCTTCCTTGCCGAACGAGATTGGGAAAGTGACAGGGGTGGTGGAAAAAAGTTGCGAGTGGCGAGTTGGGCGCTGTAAGAGGGCAGGGACAATGCCGTTTCAGCTGCCAGGGGGCTGCAACGCAGCCCCAATACCGCGGGTGTTTATTTTTTGACCACTGTCACCCACCAGGGTGTATGCCGCTCGATCTTCACCGGCAGTGCCGGCAGCAGCGAGGCCAGGGCCAGGTCGGTGTCGGTCAGTGGGAAGCTGCCGGTCACCCGCAGGTCGGCGACTTCGGCGGCGACGCCCAGGTGCCCCTTGCGGTAACGGCCAAGCTCGGCCACCAGGTCGGCCAGGCGTACGTTGTCCACCACCAGCATGCCGTGGGTCCAGGCATCGGCGCCGATGGCCACTGGGTTGACCTGGCCGAGGCCATCGCTGGTCATCAGTACCTGCTGGCCCTCGCGCAGGACCTGCTCGTCGCCGCTGTTCGACGGGCGTGCGGCCACCGAGGCTTGCAGCACCTCCAGGCGGGTACCCTGCTCCTCGCGCTTGACCAAGAAGCGTGTACCCAGCGGCCGCAGGCGGCCGTCGTCGGTGCGCACCAGCAACGGGCGGCTGTCCTGGTGGCCGGTTTCGACGGAAATCTCCCCCTGGTGCAGGACGATCAGCCGCTGTTCGCCGGCATAGTCGATGTCCACCGCGGTATGGGTGTTCAGGCTCAGCAGGGTGCCGTCCTCCAGGCGCAGGGTGCGCAGTTCGCCGGTGCCGGTGCGCTGGTCGGCCAGCCAGTAGCCCGGCGACAGCGACGGTGCGCCGGCCCAGGCCAGCAGCACGCCCACCAGCAGCATGCCGGCCAGCCCACCGCCGAGCTTGGCGACCCGCCGCCGCAGGCCGGCGCGCGACTGCAGCAGGGCATGGCGCGCAGGGCCGGCGGCGGCACTGACACGCTGATCGAGCATGCCCAACTGGCGCCAGGCGCGGGCATGCTCCTCGCTGGCGGCATGCCAGCGCATGAATTCGCTGCGCTCGTCGGGGCTGCCGTTGCCTTCGTCAAGGCACAGCTTCCAGGCAATGGCGGCATCCAGGACCTTGGCCGAGACCGGCGTGGTATTCACGTCGGCTCCCCGTAGAGCGCGACGTAGCACTGGCGCATGGCCTGGGCGATGTACTGGCGCACCCTCGACACCGAAACCCCCAGGCGTTCGGCGATCTCGGCATGGCCCATGCCGTCCAGGCGGTTGTGCAGGAAGGCCGCGCGCGCCTTGCTCGACAGCTTGCCGAGCAGGCGGTCGATGGCCTTGAGGTCTTCGAGGATCAGGTGCTGGGCTTCCGGGGACGGTTGCTCGGCCTCCGGCAGGCGTGCCAGCTCCGCCAGGTAGGCCTGTTCCAGGGCCGCGCGGCGGAAGTGGTCGAACAGCAGCCCCTTGGCCACTGCCACGAGGAAGGCGCGGGGTTCGCGGGGCGCGGCCAGTTGCTCGCGGCCGAGCAGGCGCACGAAGGTGTCCTGGCTCAGGTCTTCGGCGCGCTGGCGGCAGGCGGTGCTGCGTTGCAGCCAGGCCAGCAGCCAGCCGCGATGATCGCGGTACAGCGTACCGACCAGCTCGGCGTGTGGGCTCTGCGCAGACGACAAGAAGCGTCCCCCCGGAACGAATGCGTTAACTAACGATAATTATTCGCGATTGTCGCAGAGCTTAGGGGCGCGGTGCAATTGACGCTTATCGGATTGCCATCACCCACCCTGATGCTGGGCGTTGCGCCGACGCCACTGCTGCAGGCGCAAGTTCAGTTGCAGCGGGCTGTCGAGCTGCTGGCGGCGGGCCTGGCTGAACAGGATAAGCGCCAGTTCGGCGGTGACCTGGGCATCGGCGCTGGCGTGGTGGCGTTCTTCCACCTGCAGGCCGAAGCGTGCGATCCAGTCGTCGAGGCTGGCCTCGCGCAATACGGTGTCAGGGTTGAGCATCGGCGCCAGTTCGGCCACGTCGAAGAAGGGATGCTGCAGACGATAGCCGAGGCTGTCTTTCAGGGCCCGGGCCAGCATGCGCTGGTCGAAGGGGGCATGGAAGGCGAGCACGGGGCTGTCGCCGATGAACGCCAGCAAGTCGAGCAGGGCCTCGGCCGGATCGCAGCCAGCGGCCAAGGCGCTGGGCCCAAGGCCATGGATCAGCACGCTGGGGTTGGTCTTCTGGTCCGGGCGGTGCAGGGTGCGTTCGAACTGCTGGCGGAAATCGATGGCGCCGTCCTCGATGGCCACGGCGCCGATCGACAGCACCTGGTCGCGGTTGACGTTCAGGCCGCTGGTTTCCAGGTCGAGCACCACCCAGCGTTGTTCGCGCAGCGATTTCACGCTCAGGGCCGGGGCCTTGGGCAGGCGTGCCAGGCGTTGGCGCAGGTGGTCGTCCAGGGC